>JBBSRS010000099.1:0-8119 GCA_038242795.1 Burkholderiales bacterium | reverse complement strand
GGGAAGGTCTTTACGGAGCAGGTTGATGTCTAGCATGGCGTCGATTGTATTTTGTCCCGCAAGGGCCAAAAATCAGGATGGCGACTTCAGTTCAGGCTGGCCGGATCGACGTTGGCGCCACAGATAACCAGGCAGACGGTTTCGTCGGCTCGCGGCACATAGCGACCGCTGTGCAGCGCAGCCAGCGGCAAGGCGGCGGCAGGCTCGACGGCCAGCTTGAGTTCTTGCCACAGCCACAACTGCGCCGCCCGGATGGATTCATCGGTCAGCAGCAGCGCATCGCGCACCTGCGCCTGCGTGATGTCCCAAGCCAGGCTGCCGATGCGCCTGGCGCCCAGCGAATCGGCCGCAATGCCGCTGACCTCGACCTCCACCGGCCGGCCGGCTTCACGCGCCCGGAACAAAGCGGGGGCCCGTTCCGGCTCCAGCGCCACCCCGCGGCTGCGCTTCCCAAACCAGCTGGCCACGCCACCAATCAGGCCGCCGCCGCCCACGCTGACCAGCACCGAGTCCGGCAAGCCGCCCTGCTGTTCGATTTCCAGTGCCATGGTGCCGGCACCGACCAGCACTTCGGGCTGGTCGTAGGCATGCGTCAGCAAGGCGCCGGTCTTCTGCTTCCGCGCCAGGCAGGCTTGCAGCGCGTCTGCATAGGCTGCGCCGCCGACCACCACGCGGGCGCCCAGTGCGGCCAGCCGGGCACGCTTGGCCGCGCTCGAGATGTCGGGAACGAACACTTCGCAGGGCACGCCGAGTTCACGGGCTGCCGCCGCCGTGGCAATGCCCGCGTTGCCGCCCGACGCCACGATCACGCCGCTGGGCGGAATCGGCTGGGACAGCAGGCGGTTGAGCATGCCCCGCGCCTTGAAGCTGCCGCCGGTCTGCAGGTGCTCCAGCTTCAGCCAGACTTCTGCACAGTCCACGCCCAGTGTTCTGCCGGGCAGCTTCCAGAGTGGTGTTTTATGAATAAAGTGGCTGTAGCGCTCGTCGAACTTACGCTTGCAGCTCTCTATTTGATAGCAATCAATAACTATTGACACTCAGGTCGACTGGTGCAGCTGGCTGCCGCCGAGTTCCAGTTGCTGGCTCTGTGTGTCCAGCTTGAGGCCCTTGGGCAGCGGAAACTTGATGGTTTCCTCGACCCCGTCCATCTTGCGGATCGACACCGCGCCCAGCGACTTGATGCGGTCAATCACCTGTTTGACCAAAATTTCGGGGGCCGACGCGCCCGCGGTCAAACCGACGCGGCTTTTGCCGTCGAACCAGGCTTCCTGCAGTTCGCTGGCGTCATCGACCATGTAGGCCTCGGTGCCCAGCTTGGCGGCCAGCTCGCGCAGGCGGTTGCTGTTCGAGCTGGTCGGGCTGCCGACCACGATCAGGATGTCAACCTGCGGGCTGAGCAGCTTGACGGCGTCCTGCCGGTTTTGCGTGGCGTCGCAGATGTCCTGCTGCTTGGGCTTGCGCACCTGCGGAAACCGGGCCACGATGGCCGCGCTGATCTCGGCCGCGTCGTCGACGCTCAGCGTGGTCTGCGTGACGACCGCCAGCCGCTCGGTCTGCAGCGGCGAGATGCGCGCCACGTCGGCCACGTCCTCGACCAGGTGGATGCCGCTGTCGAGCTGGCCCATGGTGCCTTCGACCTCCGGATGGCCCTTGTGGCCGATCATGATGAACTCGTAGCCTTCCTTGTTGAGCTTGGCCACCTCGACATGCACCTTGGTCACCAGCGGGCAGGTGGCGTCGAAAATCTGGAAACCGCGCGCTCTGGCCTCTTCCTGCACTGCCCGGCTGACGCCGTGGGCGCTGAACACCAGCGTCGCGCCGGGCGGCACGTCGGACAGTTCTTCGATGAAAATCGCGCCCTTGACCTTCAGGTCGTTCACCACATAGGTGTTGTGGACGATCTCATGGCGCACATAGATCGGCGCGCCAAACTTGGTGAGCGCGCGTTCGACGATCTCGATCGCGCGGTCCACGCCGGCGCAAAAGCCGCGCGGCTCGGCCAGCAGGATTTCTTCAAGCTGCGGGGCGGGTGTCGGCGCCAATTCGTTCTGAGGCGCAACAACGTCCTCCGCGGACGGGACAGCAGGCGAAGCGGCTGGTGTCTGGGTATTTTTCATAGCACGCCGATCACATGGACTTCAAACTCCACCGGCTGGCCGGCCAGCGGGTGGTTGAAGTCGAACTGCACCGCCGTGCCGTCTTCCTTGACCTGCTGGACCGCGCCGGCGTACTGGCCCATGCCGTCGGGCGTGGGAAATTGCACGACATCGCCCACGCTGTAGCGTTCATCCGGATCACCCAGTTCATTGAGCAGCTTGCGCGCCACCCATTGCACCAGCTCGGGGTTGCGCTCCCCAAAGGCCTCGCCGGCGGCCAGTTGAAACGTGGTGCGCGTGCCTTCCGGCAGGCCCAGAAGACGTTGCTCGATGGCGGACGACAGCTCGCCGTTGCCCAGGCTGAGCGTGGCCGGTTTGCCCTCGAAGGTGTTGATGATGCTCGCGCCGCCCGGTGCCGCCATTCGGTAATGCAGCGTCAGGAAAGAGCCTGGCTCGACCACAAGGGGCGCGGTGGACACAGTTGGAGGTTGCAAAGTGGACATAAGACTTTCGCGCCAGCCAGGGTCGGCCAGCAACAGGGACTGAACTGGCCCTATTGTAGAAAGCCCGGCCCGCACGGGTTGACGGGCAAATCTTTTCATGCTTTTCCAGCGGGGTTCATCGCCATGAACCCCACTGCCCTGCGGCATACTTCATTTACTTTTGCTTGCACTTATATCAAACGGCCATCCCATGCTTCTCAAAGACCTGCCCGCAGACGCCCGTCCGCGCGAAAAACTGCTGACGCGCGGCCCTGCGGCACTCAGCGATGCCGAATTGCTGGCATTGCTGCTGCGCACTGGCCTGCCGGGCAAGAACGCACTGCAGATGGGCCAGGAGTTGCTCGACAACTTCGGCGGCGTGGCCGGGCTGCTGCACACCGGACCGGAAGCGCTCAAATGCATCAAGGGACTGGGGCCGGCCAAGCGCGCCGAGATTGTCGCGGTGCTGGAACTGGCGCGGCGCGCACTGGCCGCAGAATTGAAGGAAAAAGCGTTGTTCAGCACACCGCAGGCGGTGCGCGACTTCCTTCAGCTGCAGCTGGGCAGCCGTCCGCACGAGATTTTTGCGGTGATGTTTTTAAACAGCCAGAACCGCTTGATTGCCCTGGAGGAAATGTTTCGCGGCACCCTGACGCAAACCAGCGTGTACCCGCGCGAGGTGGTGATCCGGGCGCTGGCGCTGAATGCCGCCAGCGTGGTGCTGGCGCACAACCATCCGAGCGGCGCAGCCGAGCCTTCACGCGCGGACGAAATGCTGACGCACACCCTGAAAACCGCGTTGGCACTGGTCGATGTCCGGGTGCTCGACCATTTCGTGGTGACGGCTTCGCAGTCGGTCTCGATGGCCGAACGGGGACTGCTTTAGGATGGGGGCCTTTGACATTTTCGCCCCTCCATTTCCATCGCCATCATGTTTTCGCCCTCCTTGCCACGCCAGAAAATCCTGCTGATCCGGGACTTCAAAGACCTGCTGCCGGTGCGCCGCGAACTGGAACTGCGCGCCCAGCAGGAAGCGCAACGCCAGGCCGAGATCCTCGCTGCCGCCGCACGGGTGCGGGCTGAACAAGAGCTGTTTTCACGCGCCGTGGGGCGCGTCTTGGCGCTGGCGCCGCAACACCGGCCGGGCCTCAAGGCCAGCCTGGAAAAAGTGCTGCCGGCGCCGGTGGCCGAACAGCGCCAGCGCGACGAGATGGCGGTGATGCAGGAAGCGCTTTCCGACGGGTTTGATGTGGAAAGCCTGCTCGACACCGACGAAGCGCTGAGCTTTCGGCGCCCCGGCATCGGTCCCGATGTGGTGCGCAAGCTCCGCCGGGGCAACTGGAGCATTCAGCGCCAGCTCGACCTGCACGGTTTCAGGCGCGAGGATGCGCGCAATGCACTGGGCCTCTTCATTCGCGAAGCCAACAAGGCCGGCGTGCGCTGCGTGCGCGTGGTGCATGGCAAGGGCCTGGGTTCGCCGGGCAAGACACCGGTGCTCAAGGGCCGGGTGCAAAGCTGGCTGGTGCAGAAAAAGGAAGTGCTGGCCTTTGTGCAGGCCCGGCCGGCACAAGGCGGCGCCGGGGCGCTGGTGGTGCTGCTGGCGCCGTGGTGACGGGCTGGTGTCTGAGACTAAAAATGCTATTCATTCAATAGCTGTTAGCGCACATACTTAAAGCCCAAGAGCCACTTTTCGATCATGATTTGTAACTACTCAGGTCGCTTTTCAGTTTAAAGCGCAATGACACCAGCCTCTGTCATCCCGGGCTTGACCCGGGAACCATGACTTTTCCCCAAACGGGTCATGGATTGCGGATCAAGTCCGCAATGACCAAAGAGATTGCGGAGAGCTTCGAGGGGATTGAGCAGTCACCCTAATTTTTAGATGTTGCGAACGGCTGGCTGATTACAGGTCGTCATGCAGCAGGCAGGCGCACGGCCAGCGTCTGAGCAACATGTTGGCGCGAGACACACACCGCCGGCCTTCACTCGCCCCGGTTGCGCATCCAGTCGGCGGTCTGGAAAAACGACGCATTGAGCCGCGTGCGCAAGGCGTCGTCCACGCCGGTTTCCTGCATCGCCTGGTCCATGCAGGCCAGCCACTGGTCGCGCTCTTTGATGCCGATGCTGCCGCCACCCGTCTGCTGCGGCATATGGCGCTGGCGCAGGCGCGGATGGCCGAAACGGTCGGTGTAGTACGGCGACCCGCCCAGCCAGCCGCACAAAAACCAGAACAGGCGCTCACGGGCGTTTTCCAGCGTGTTGCCGTGTGCCGCCCGCAAGGCGGTATAACCAGGCTCCAAATCCATCAGGTCGTAGAAACGTTCGACCAGTGCCTTGACGTGGTCCTCGCCGCCAATCCAGGCAAAAGGGGTTTCGTGGAGAAGTGTTGCGGCGGGTTTGTCTTCAGTGTTCATCGTGATGATTTTATGAACCCGCCAGCCGTTTCCCGGTCAGCTGGTTTTTACTGTGACTTGCGCAGCGTTTCCACCACCGGGGTTTTCAGCACGGCGCGCAGGCCCCACCAGCCGGCGGCCAGGGCCAGGGCGGCACCGGCCAGGCTGCCAAACACCGGCACGGTCCAGGAACCGGTCCAGTTGAAGTCGAACACATAGCGGGCCAGACCCCAGCCGACCACCAACGCCACCATCGACGCCAAAAAACCGGCCAGCAGTCCGACGCCCGCCAGCTCGGCACGCTGCACCTGCCGCAGCAGCGACGCCCGGGCGCCCACGGCACGCATGATGGCAAATTCGCGGGCGCGTTCCTCGCGTGTGGCGGTGATGGCGGCAAACAGCACCACCAGCCCCGCCGCCAGGGTGAAGCCGAACAGAAATTCGACCGCCCGGATCACCTGGTCCAGCACCCGCTGCACCTGCGCCAGCGTGGCGCTCATGTCCACATTGGTGATGTTGGGAAAGGCGCGCACCAGGGTGTTGTCAAAACTTTGCGACCGGGCTTGCCCCTTGGCCACCGGCTCGGCGGGTTCGGGGGCGCGAAAAGCGCTGATGAAGGTCACCGGGACCTCGGCGGCAAGTTGGGCCACCGGGTACATGACGAAGAAATTCACATGCATCGAGCCCCAGTCCACCTTGCGCAGGCTGGTGATTTTGGCTTCGCTGGTCTGGCCGGCAATGTCGAAACGCAGGCTGTCGCCGAGTTTCAGATTCAGCGTTTTGGCCAGGCCTTCCTCGACGCTGATGGCGCCTTTTTCACCTGCCGTCCATTGCCCCGCCACGACTTCGTTATGGGCCGGCTTTTCGGCGCTGTTGGACAGGTTGAACTCGCGGTCCACCAGCCGTTTGGCGCGGTCGTCCTCAAAATTTCCCGGGGTGATGTCCTTGCCGTTGATGGCCACCAGCCGGCCGCGAATCATCGGGTACCAGTCGAACTTTTTCACGCCGCCGTCGCGCAGCGCCTGCTGGAAGGCTTGGCCCTGGTCGGGCTGCACATTGATGACAAAACGGTTCGGTGCATCCGCCGGCGTCGACTGGCGCCAGCTGCTGATCAGGTCGGTGCGCAGCAGCACCAGCAGCATCAGCGCCAGCAGTCCAATGGCCAGAGCGCTGGTCTGCACCACTGCATAGACCGGCCGCGCCGACAACTGGCGCGTGGCCAGCACCAGCCAGCGCGGCGCGGTGGCTTCGTTGACGCTGGCGCGCAGCAGCCTGACGGCGACATAACTGGCAGCGGCAAACACCAGCACCGCGCCGGCAAAGCCGCCGACGGCGATCAGGCCGAGCTTCACGTCGCTGCTGACGGCCATCAGCAAGGCAGCAAACCCCAGAATGCCCACGCCCAGCACCAGCATCGACACCGGCTTGAGGTTGCCGACATCACGGCGGATCACCCTCAGCGGCGGCACGGAAGCCAGTTGCAGCACCGGCGGCAGGCCGAACGCCAGCAGCAATGTCAGTCCCATGCCCATGCCAAACGCCGCCGGCCAGAAAGACGCCGCCGGCAGGGTGGCGCTGACCAGCCCGGCCAGCAGCAGCACGAACACGTAATGCACCGCAAAACCCAGCGCCACGCCCAATGCGCTGGCCACCAGGCCGGCCAGCACGAATTCAAAGGTGTAGGCCAGCGCAATGGTGCGTTGCGGCTGCCCGAGCACGCGCAGCATGGCGCAGTCGTCCAGGTGCTTGGCGGCAAAGCTGCGCGCCACGATGGCCACCGCCACGGCGCTGAGCAGCGCAGCGAGCAGCGCCACCAGGTTCAGGAATTTCTCGGCCCGTTCCAGGGTTTGCTGCATCTGCGGGCTGCCGCTTTCCAGCGATTCGAGCCGCGCGCCACGCAGCTCTGCCTCGGCGCCCGGCTTGTTCAACTCTTCAGTGGCCCAGGTGACATAGGACTTGACGGCTTGCGCGTTGTTGCCCGCCACGGCAAAACGGTAATTGGTGCGGCTGGCCGGCTGGATCAGGCCAGTGGCCGCGACATCCGCCTGGTTGACCATGACGCGCGGCGAAAAGCTCATGAAGCCGGCGCCCCGGTCAGGCTCCTGCACGATCACGCGGGTGACGGTGAAACTAGCATCACCCATCAGCAGCGACTGGCCGAGTTTCAGACCCAACGCATCGAGCAGCGCGGCATCGGCCCAGGCGGTGCCGGGTGCAGGAATGTCACGGGTCGTCTGCGCCGTGGTTTCGTCCAGGCTGGACGCCACTTTCATGCTGCCGCGCAGCGGATAACTTTCAGGAACAGCCTTGAAGGCCACCAGCTTGCTGGCGCCGCCATCCTCGTCCCGGGCGCGGGCCATGGTCGGAAAGGTGACGGTGGAAATGGCGCTCAGGCCCAGCGATTTGGCTTTTTCAAGGAAACCCGCCGGAATCGGGCCATCGCTGCGCACCACCGCATCGCCGCCCAGCAACTGCAAGGCGTCCCGTTGCAGACCACCATTGAGCCGGTCGGCAAAAAACCCGACCGCCGTGAGAGACGCCACGGCCAGCGTGACGGCCACCATCAGCAGCCGCAATTCGCCCGCCCGCAGATCGCGCAGCAGGGTTTTCCAGCCAAGCTTGAGAAAAAGAGTGTTCATGGCGTGACCTTAGCGCAGAACCGGTAAAGGGTACGCCTCGAAGGGTTGATGTGCGGGGACAGGCGTCTTCGCCGCCAGGCTGGCGCCCCCCCGGTCTTCAAATTATGTTTACAAGCCAAACAGGTCGCTTGCGCTTTCTCCGCTTGAGTTCACTGCTATCGAAAAATGAATCTCTCTACGCCGGGGACACCGCTCATGCAGCACCCGCCAAAACCGGAGGCGCAGCCAGCAAGCCCGGCTCCAGCCTGAGCCGTTCGGCATGGGTATAGCAAAGAAACCGCTTGTTGGTGGCACGGCCAATCGCGCACAAGCCAACCAACTGCGCCACCTGGTGGCCCATCTGCGTGATGCCGCTGCGCGAGACCACCACCGGCACGCCCATCTGCGCCGACTTGATGACCATTTCGCTGGTCAGCCGGCCAGTGGTGTAGAAGACCAGGCTCTGGGTGCTTGACGCCGGGGAGCCCTCACCCCTGCCCTCTCCCGCAGGGAGAGGGAGCAAGGCGGCG
>JBBSRS010000098.1:0-8167 GCA_038242795.1 Burkholderiales bacterium | reverse complement strand
TTCGATGCCGCATCACGCAGGCCATGGCGTTTGTCAGCCGCGCAGGACAGCCCTGGGCGGTCATCCTGGGCCGGTGCGACAGCGCAGCAACGCCGGCCGGTGTACCCTCAATGCCCACCACCGCCATGAACCCCCTTCCGTCACCCACCCACGCAGTCGCCGAACGGCCCGCAGCCCTGCCCCTGCGCCCGCTCTGGCCCATGCTGTTCGCGCTGACCACCGCCTTTGCGCTGAGCCAGGCCTACCGCACCGTCGCCACCCTGATGGCTTCGCCATTGCAGGCCGACTTTCACCTGGACGCGCAGGCGCTGGGGCTGTTTGCCGGCGCCTTTCACTTTGCCTTTGGCGCGATGCAGCTGTTCATGGGCATCGGCATCGACCTGCAGGGCGTGCGGCGCACCGTGCTGACGGCGTTTCCGGTGGCGATTGCCGGCTCGGCCGTGTCGGCGCTGGCGACGTCGTACCCGATGCTGGTCGCCGGCCAGGTGCTGATCGGCATGGGCTGCGCGCCGGCGTTCCTGGTGTGCACCGTGTTCATCGCGCGGCACCTGCCGGCCGAGCGGTTCGCGGCGGTTTCCGGGCTCACCTTGGGCCTGGGCGGCATCGGCATGCTGCTGACCGGCACGCCGCTGGCCTGGCTGATCGAGGCGACCTCGTGGCGCATGGGGTTCTGGGTGCTGGGCGCTGTGGCCGTGCTCGCCTGGGGGTTGATTTACGCGCTGGTGCACGAGCCGGCGCTGCCCGCCGCCATGGCGCAGGCAAAGGGAACGCATGCCCGGGAAACGCTGGGCCAGGCGATTGGCAAGTTCGGCGCGCTGTTTTTGCTGCCGCACACGCTGGGCATCGTGCTGCTGGCGGCGGTGGGCTACGCGTCCTTCATCTCGCTGCGCGGCCTGTGGCTGGGGCCGATGCTGATGCAGCGCCACGGTTTTTCGCTGGTGCAGGCGGGCAACGTGGCACTGGTAATGTCGCTGGCCTCGCTGCTCGGCCCGCCGCTGTTTGGCCGTTTCGACCCCGGCCCGAAGCACCGGCGCCGCTGGATCGTCGGCTTCACGCTGCTGCTGGCCGGCCTGTTTGCAGCGTTCGCGATGGGGCACAGCACGCTGGTGGACGTGGGCGGCCCCATCGTCATCGGCCTGCTGTCGGGCTACATGGTGCTGCAGTACGCCGACGTGCGCTCCGCCTACCCGCCTGAACTGACCGGCCGCGCGATGGCGGTGTTCACCATGGCGATGTTTCTGGGCGTGGCCGGCATGCAGTGGCTGACCGGCCTCGTCGCGTCGGTGGCATCGGCGCAGGGCATCGAGCCGTTCACTGCCGTGCTGGGAAGCATTGCCGCGCTGCTGGTGGCCGGCGCGCTGGCGTTCACGGTCTTGCCGGGGCCGGAACGGCGCGCCACGGCTTGAGTTTTTTGCTGCTGTTTTTATAGCTGCAGACGCACGCTGCTCATGCGCAAATGGCTTGTTGGATTGAAAGTTTGTAACTACTCAGGTCGCTTTTCAGTTTGAAGCGCAACGGCATCAGCCTCTGTCATCCCGGCCCCGGATCAAGTCCGGGGTTTCAGCACCCGGGAACCATGACTTCTCCCCAACGGGGTCATGGATTGCGGATTCCCGGATCAAGTCCGGGACAGGCTCTGTCCGCAATGACAAAAGAGATGACGGAGCGCTTCGAGGGAGCTGAGCAGTCACAAAAATTCAGGCGACCTGGCTTGCTCGCCATTTCTGACATCAAGTCCACATGACGGCTTCATTTTTAGGGCTGTGGTGGGTCAGCAGACTATGGACGCAACCGCAAAAATCGCCATCGGGAAGCCCTCACCCCAGCCCTCTCCCGGAGGGAGAGGGAGCCAGAAAGCAGCACTCGACCAGCTCGGTCGCTGGAAGCATTTTTTCCCCTGTCATTGCGGACTCAACCCGCAATCCATCCATGCGCAGTCAAAGTGAAGCATTTTTTCCTCTGTCATTGCGGGCTCGACCCGCAATCCATCTGTGCGCAGTCAACCGCTCCGCGAATTCCAGGCGCTGGCTGGCGTCGAATGGCGCCGGTGCTGTGGATTGCGGGTCAGGCCCGCAATGACAGAAAAGAAAGAAATGCTTCGGGTCAAGGAAGCCCGCAGGTCACGAAAACCCGGCCTCCCGCTCTGAAAATCCGGCAACTCGTTCTGAGAACCCAGCAGCCCGCTCTGAGAACCCGGCAAGTCGTTCTGAGAACCCAGCAGCCCGCTCTGAGAACACGGCGACTCGTTCTGAAAACCCGGCCACCCGTTCTACGAACCCAACGGCTCGTTCTGACAACCCGGCGGCCCGGCCTGCCACCCCGCCTCACTTCGGCCGGTACATCCTGAACAACTGCTCCGGGCCGATGCTGAAATAGTCGCCCGGCCCGCCGCCGCGCAGGATGTGTTCGGCGCCCGCCGTGTCGTAGACACCGTCCTTGAGCAGGCGCTGCGCAATGTGCACCGCCACCACCTCGCCCAGCACCAGCCAGGTCGGCACTTTCACGCCATCGGCGCCCTGCAGCTGGACGACCTGCGTGGTGCGGCACTCAAACGACACCGGGCTTTCCTGCACGCGCGGCACCGAAATCAGCTGCGACGGCACCGGCGTCAAGCCGGCCAGCTGGAATTCATTGACCTCGGGCGGCACGGCGGCGCAGCTCTGGTTCATCGCCTCGGCCAGCGGGCGCGTCGCCAGGTTCCAGGCAAATTCGCCGGTTTCCTCGATGTTGCGCACCGTGTCCTTGTAGCCGACGCTGGCAAAGCCGACGATGGGCGGCGTGTAGTTGAAGGCGTTGAAAAAGCTGTAGGGCGCCAGGTTCAGGCCGCCGGCCGCGCCGCGCGATGAAATCCAGCCGATGGGGCGCGGCCCGACGATGGCGTTGAACGGGTCATGCGGCAGGCGGTGGCCGCTGCGCGGTTCGTAAAAGTGAATGGTGTCAGGCAAGGAAGGGCTCCGCGGTGAGGAAAGGGACAGGCGCAGGTTGCCGGCGCAGAACGCACCTTAACGCAAGCCGCCCTGCCCGCCTGTCGCCCCTGCGGCGGACTGCTTAGCGGCGGTTCGGAATATTGGGCCGGGGGTCGATCCGGTCGGAAATGCCGTCGCCGTCCCGGTCCCGCTTGTGGGGGCGTTCCACGCGGTTGGGCACGCCGCCCTGGTTCGGGTGACGGTCGAAGCGGTTGCGTATGCCGTCACCGTCCCGGTCGCGGTCGAAGCGGTTCGGAATGCCGTCGCCATCCCGGTCGCCACGGCCTGGACGCGGCCCGTGCGCAAAAGGCCGTCCCGGGCGCGGCCCCGGCACGACGACCACCGGCGGCTGCACGTAACGGTTATAGCCCCGCGGGTAGCCGTACCCGAAAGGGTCGGAGCGGTACACACTGCCCCCGCCACCGCCGTAGATGTACACCGGCTGCTGGATCACCTGGGGAGCTGGCACGTCGTAGCCGTAGGTTTCATAGCCTGGCGACGGATACACGGCGCAGCCGCTCAAGCCGACAACCGCGCAAAGCACTAAAAATGTTTTCATGAAAGCTTTCCCGTCACGCGCCTGTCAAAGACGGCAGGCCGCTGCATTGTGGTCTGGCGACATGTCGCAGCGGTGTGATTCCGTCAACAAAACATGTCTCTTCGTTACTTAATGTATTTGCAACTTTTTCTTGGTTGCTATATTTAAAATAGCTGCCTATGCCCGCCTATCTTGCGCAAATGACCTATTTTGTTAAAGAATTGGTCACGGATGACGATACCATCGCCTGCCCGGTGGAACCGATGCGGCCGCAGTGCGTCTGATGACAAACCGGCCTGCGCAAAACCTGGACGGCCGACGAAAGTTGCGGTGCCTTTGGCCGCAGGCTCACCCACCCCACAAGGAAACGGATGAATCGCAGACGCATGCTGACACTCCCCGCCTGGCTGCTGGCGACCGGCGCCGCGGGCCCAGGCCTTTCCGGTGCGCACGCTGCCGGCCAGCCCGGTTACACCGTGTCCACCGGCCAGCTGGAGCAAGCCGTGGCCGAGCGGTTTCCGCGGCGCTACCCGGTGGGCGGGCTGCTGGACCTGACGCTGCTGACGCCGCGCCTGCGCCTGCTGCCCGAGCTGAACCGGCTGGGCGCCGAGATGCCGGTCGAGGCTGACGGCCCGGCGCTGGGCCGCCGCTACAGCGGCACCTTCGACGTGGATTTCGCGCTGCGCTATGAAGCGCGCGACCGGACCGTCCGGGCGCACCGGTTGCGCCTTCAGGCGCTGCGTTTTCCCGACCTGCCGCCGGGGCCGTCGGCGCTGCTGGACGCCTACGGCACCGCGCTGGCCGAGCAGTCGCTGGGCGAAATCGTGTTGCACACCCTGCGCCCGCAGGACCTGGCGCTGCCCGACGCCATGGGGCTGCAGCCCGGCAGCATCACCGTCACGCCGCGGGGGCTGGCGGTCAGTTTCATTGCTGCACCGCCACGCTGAAGCGCCATGCAGCGCGGCGCGGGTCCGCTTGCAATTGGAAACGCCCGCCACCCCGACAGCGCGGATACTGGCCGCTTTGATGACCAAGGACCGCATGGCGACCCAGATGTTTGTCAACCTGCCCGTCAAGGACCTGGACCAGTCGGTCGATTTTTTCACGCGCCTCGGCTTTCGCTTCAACCCGCAGTTCACCGACAGCAACGCCACCTGCATGATCATCAACCCCGACAGCTTCGTGATGCTGCTGGTCGAAACCTTCTTCAAAACCTTCACGCCCAAGAAAATCTGCGATGCCCGCCGTCAAACCGAAGTGCTGATCTGCCTGTCCTGCGACAGCCGCGAACAGGTCAGCGACATGGTGGGCCAGGCCATTGCCGCAGGCGGCACCACGCCCAACCCGCCGCAGGACCACGGCTTCATGTACCAGCATGGCTTCCAGGACCTCGACGGCCACCTGTGGGAACTCATGTACATCGATGCCCGCAGCGTGCCCTCGGCCGATCCGGTCTTTGCCTGAATCCAAAAGAGGGCGGGAGGCAGCGCCATGCTGCTGCAGACCGCAAACTGAAAAAACCAGCCATCCCCCAGAGGCTTGAACACTCAACGCCCGCTTCGTGGGCCAGACTGCCGCCCACTGGCAGCAATCCCTGTTTCCACACGCACCCTGGCGGCCAAGCGGCTGCCAACCGAACACACGTCTCTGAAAATGGCGCAGCAACGGGCTGCCAACGCATCGGTTAATAGTAAATTTGCCCTCCTGCTAGCGCTCTGGGTCACACAACCCACTGCAAAACGCAGGCAAAGCGGTCCCACGCATCGAAAATGCGTGAGTTTTGCAACAAGGCGTGACGCCTGCGACGGGTTTATGGCAAATAATGCGGTGTCAAGAGGTTTTGATTCTTTTCAGGCAAGGGCACGCACATGGACTCCTCAACATTCACCGTCTTGGTCGCCGTCGCCGGCCTCGCCGCAGGCTTTGTGCTGTGCTGGCTGCTCATGCGTGGCCGAAGCGCTGCGCCGACGCCACAGCCCAGGCAGGACCAGGCAGAACTCGTGCAGGCCAGGAACCGCATTCGCCAGCTGGAGGACGAACGCCAGCTGTCCCTCAAAAACTACGAAGACCTCAAGCACGAGACCGCACGGACGCGCGGCGTGGCCAACGTCATTCAAAAGGACCCGGCACCACCGGCCGAACATGCCGCGCAGGTTGCGGGCCTGCAGGCGCACATTGCCACGCTGCAGGCGCAGGAACAGGCCACGCGCGCCGATGCCGCCAGGGCCAAGGCAGATGCCCTGGCCGAGCAGACCCAGGCCAAGGACTATTTCCGGTCGCTGGAAAAAAACCAGCAGGTCGCTGCCGCCAGCGCGCAGGCGCTCAAGCGCGATGCCGACCAGCTGCGCGAAGCGCTGGACCTGGCCCAGAAAGAGCTGGCCCGCGCTGCCCAGCAGGCCGCCCAGGTGCCTGCGTTGCACGCCCAGCTGGCCGCGCTGCAGAACCAGGACGCCTCCAACCGCCAGGTGCCCGAAAGCGCTGACGCATTGAAGCGAGCCCAGGCCCGTGTGCTGGCGCTGGAACAAGAAAACACCACGCTCAAGCGCAACGCGGCGGCAGCCGCATCCGCACCACCGGCGTCAACCCAGGCAGCGCGCCCCGCCGCTGCGCCCACCGTGCAGGCCACGCAACTGCCGGTATTGGAAGAGCAGGTCCTGGCACTGCAGAACCTGGAAAAAGCCATCAAGAAAGAGTTTCAGCTGCTGTCCGAACTGCAGCGCAACGTGACGCTGACGTCTGCCACGCGCCACGAGTTCAGCGACAGCCCCGAGGCACGCATCGGCCACACGACAGCCGCCTGAACGCCCGCTGCCGGCAAGCCCCGGCGGCTACCTGGCGTCGCGCACCAGCCGTAGCGCACCCGGGGACTTGCGCTCCCCTTCCCCGACACTGCCCTCAGTGAACGCCACATACATGAAGTAGCCCTTCCCGACGCTGCTGGACGACCAGAAGCGTGCGGCCGGCGTTGCCGGAAAAGCCACCGGATCGATCGCCGCCCGGCCTTCCCCGGCCTCGCGCACCGCCACGATGCTGGAAAGCTCCTTCATGGTGGGCAAACGCCATGGCTTGCCAGCGGTGGCAGCCGCCTTGGCACGCGCTTCGGCACCGAAAAAATTGGAGAACACGGCCGCGTTGACGCAGGTAGTGCCCTTCCATTCCATGCCTTCGGCGCAGCGCCGCCACACCAGGGTGGTCTTGCTGTCAGAAATTTCCTGACCGTCCGGCGACGGTGTGTAGCGCGGTGCAGCCATTGCTGGCGAAAGCACAAGGCTACCCAAAACAAGGAACAGACTGAAAATTTTGGTTACAGGGACATGCAATTGCATAAAGTGGGTACTCCGTAGACCGCCCGTTGAGCAAGGCGTGATTCCGGATGCTAGCGACCTTTTTCAAAGATGTACCTAGGGAAGCTACGTAAAGCAGCCGGTGGGTGTCAGCAAAGCAGCGCCAGTTTCGGCGCATGATAGTCGTTACAAAATGCTTATAAACGTGACTTTTTAATGGCAATTCTCATCCCTGCAATCGGCACCTGCGTGCCCCGCATGACCTCGGGCGAACGCCGGCTGGCCGAGCGGCTGGAGCAAAAGCTCGACGACGACTATTTGCTTTGGTACGACGTGCCGGTCGGCCCCAAGCAGTCGCACCCCGACTTTGTCGTGCTGCATCCCCGGCGCGGCCTGTTGATTTTGGAAACCAAGGACTGGCGGCTGGAAACGGTCCAGCAAGCCACCCGGCAAGCGTGGGACCTGCTGGTCGATGGCCGCATCAAGGTGGTGATGAGCCCGCTGGCGCAGGCGCGGTTTTGCGCCATTCAGGTCGTCAACGCGCTGGAACGCGACCCGCAGCTGGTGCAGGCGGGCGGCAATCACCAAGGCAAGCTGGCGTTTCCGTGGGGCCACGGCGTGGTCTTCACCCGCATCACGCGCAGGCAGTTCGACGCCGCCGGGCTGGGCGAGGCGATGGAGCCACATTGCGTGATCTGCCAGGACGAAATGCTCGAAAGCGCCGACGTTGAAGCCTTTCAGCAGCGGCTCTGGAACATGATTCCCCATGCGTTCGGCCGGGGCGTGATGTCACTGCCGCAACTCGACCGGGTGCGCTGGAACATGTTTCCGCAGGTGCGCGTGCAAACGCAAGGCGCGCTGTTTGACGACCACGACCCGGACGCCGGCTTCCCCGACATGCTGCGCGTGATGGACCTGCAGCAGGAGCAACTCGCCCGCAGCCTGGGCGACGGCCACCGGGTGATTCACGGCGTGGCCGGTTCGGGCAAGACGATGATCCTGGGCTACCGCGCCGAATACCTGGCCAAGGCGCACACGCCCGCGTCCAAGCCGATTTTGATTCTTTGCTACAACGAGCCGCTGGCCGTCAAGCTCGACGCCGTGATGCAAGCCAAGGGGCTGGGCGCACAAGTGCATTGCGTCCATTTTCACAAATGGGCGCGGGCGCAACTGGTGGCGTTTGGCCAGAATCTTCCGTCCCCGAATCGCGACATGACGGCCTTCTTTGCGGAAATGGTGGACCGCGTGATTTACGCCGTGGACCGAAAGCACATTCCCAGCGGCCAGTACCAGGCCGTGCTGATCGACGAAGGCCACGACTTTGCGCCCGAATGGCTCCGGCTCGTCACGCAGATGGTGGACCCGGCCACCAACAGTTT
>JBBSRS010000097.1:0-8177 GCA_038242795.1 Burkholderiales bacterium | reverse complement strand
GGCATCACCCTGCCGGCCAACCAGCCCGGATTTTTGTACCACGAGCCGTGCCACAACCCGATGAAGCTGGGCGACTCGATGAAGACGGTCAAGGCGCTGATCGGCGACAACGTGCTGAAAAGCGAGCGTTGCTGCGGCGAATCCGGCACGCTGGGCGTGACCCGGCCCGACATTGCGACGCAGGTGCGCTTTCGCAAGGAAGAGGAAATCCGCAAGGGCGAAGCCGAACTGCGTGCTTCGGGCGCTGTCGCCGCGATCGGCAACGTCAAGATACTGACCAGCTGCCCGAGCTGTCTGCAGGGCTTGAAGCGCTACGGCGACGACCTGCAAAACGGCTTGCTGGAGGCGGATTACATCGTCGTCGAAATGGCGAACCAGATTCTGGGCAAAAACTGGCTGCCCGACTATGTGGCCGTCGCCAACAATGGCGGCATTGAACGGGTGCTGGTATGACGAATCCGGCGTGTCCCCTGTGCGATGGCGATGGCGGCCTGCTGGTGTTTCGCAATGAAGATCTGCGCATCATCCAGGCCAGCGAGGCAGGCTTTCCGGCGTTCTACCGCGTGGTCTGGAACCGGCATGTGGCCGAGTTTTCGGACTTGTCGGCCACGGAGCGACAGGTTTGCATGCATGCGGTGGTCAAGGTCGAGCAGGTGCTGCGCAGCGAACTGCAGCCCGCCAAGATCAACCTGGCGACACTGGGCAACATGGTGCCGCATCTGCACTGGCATGTGATTGCCCGTTTTGATTGGGACAGCCACTTTCCGGCGCCTGTCTGGGGCGCGCCGCAGCGTCCGGTGGATGAAGAAAAGACAGCGGCCATTGCCTCGCGTAGCCATGACATCAACCGGCTGATGGCCGAAGCCATGGCGCTTTGAAGCGCTCTCACCCATTTATTCAGAAAGCGAGATATTCCTATGGCAGGTCTCCAGGCCAAGTCGCCGACCCCCACGGCACTGACGGTTCACAGCCAGTCGCGCCTTCTCGAAATTGCGTTTTCAGACGGTGCGGCTTTCAAAATCCCTTTCGAGTTGATGCGCATCTATTCACCCTCGGCAGAAGTGCAGGGCCACGGTCCTGGACAGGAAATCCTGCAGACCGGCAAACGCGAGGTCGATGTGGTGGCGCTGGAGCCGATTGGCAATTACGCCGTCAAGCCGGTGTTTTCCGATGGCCACGAAAGCGGGCTGTTCACCTGGGACTATCTGTACCACCTGGGCAATGACCAAAACCAGCTCTGGGCCGACTACGAGCACATGCTGCAAGCCGCTGGCATGGCACGCGACGCGCCGATGGTCGTGGCAGGCGGGAAGAGCTGCAGCAGCCACTGATGTGGCGTTGCTTTCATAACGCCATTGATTTTTGGGCAATGTGCCTGTCAATGACCTGAGTCAGCGCGGGGTTGTCGCTGTCAACCGGCACTTTGCCATTTAGCATTCACCTTATGACCACCACCCACTTTGGTTTTGAATCGGTAGACGAGCAGGACACGGCGCGCCGTGTGCGCAGCGTGTTCGATTCCGTGGCGCCAAAATACGACGTGATGAACGACCTGATGTCGATGGGCCTGCACCGCGCCTGGAAGGCCTACACGGTGCTGGTCGCCAACGTCAGGGAAGGCCAGCAGGTGCTCGACATTGCCGGCGGCACGGGCGACCTGGCGCTGGCGTTCGCCCCCAAGGTCGGCTCCACCGGGCGCGTGGTGCACACCGACATCAACGAAGCCATGCTCAGGGAAGGGCGCAACCGGTTGCTGGACGCCGGCGTGTGCCTGCCGACGCTGGTCTGTGATGCCGAAGCACTGCCTTTTCCCGATGCCGGCTTTGATGTCGTCACCGTGGCCTTTGGCCTGCGCAACATGACGCACAAGGCTATTGCCCTGAAGGAAATGAACCGGGTGCTCAAGCCGGGCGGGAAGCTGCTGGTGCTGGAGTTTTCCAAGGTGGCCAAGCCGCTTGAAAAGCTTTATGACTGGTACTCCTTCAAGGTCTTGCCCAGGATCGGCAAGGTGGTGGCCAATGACGATGCCAGTTACCAGTACCTGGCCGAGTCCATCCGCATGCATCCAAGCCAGGAAGAATTGAAAACCCTTATGCAAAATACTGGCTTTGGCCATGTGGATTACCACAACATGTCAGGCGGGGTGGTGGCATTGCATGTTGGAATCAAGTGTTGACAGGTTTTGCGGCCTTTTGCCGTGATCAGGTTTTAATTGGTTTGATGAAGGAGACGAGATGAAAATTTGGCAGGTCATTCTTTCCGCAGTATTTGCGGTCACCCTTACCCTGTCGGGTACGCCGGCCGATGCCAAACGCATGGGCGGTGGCGGATCCTTCGGCAAGCAGTCGTCCAACGTGACGCAGCGCCAAGCACCGGCCAACAATGCGGCCACCCCTTCCACCGCGCCAGGGGCAGGCGCAGCCGCAGCAGCCGCACCGAAAAAGCCGTGGGGCGCCATGCTTGGCGGCTTGGCCGCGGGCCTGGGCCTGGCCTGGCTGGCTTCGTCGCTGGGCCTGGGCGGCGCTTTCGGCCAGATCATCATGTTCGCCCTGCTGGCGCTGGTGGTCATGGTGGTGATTGGCTTTGTCATGCGCCGACTCAAGGGCGGGTCGGGCAATTCACCGGGCGCCACCCGGACGCAGTCGCCTTTCGCCTTTCAGGGTGCGGGCAATGCGCCTGAAGCCGCAACCACCCGAAACTACAATCCGGCCAATGTGGGCAACGACGCTTCGGCACGTCCCTGGGAACGCAGCGCAACGGCCTTTGACAGCAATGCCGCCGCGCCTGCCACTGGTGGTTCGATAATTGGCTCCGGCCTGACGGGTTCGCAGTCGTGGGGTGTGCCCGCCGGCTTCGACGCGGAAGGCTTCCTCAAGGCCTGCAAGTCCAATTTCGTGACCCTGCAGGACGCCTGGGACCGTTCCGATATCCAGAACCTGCGCGCCATGATGACCGACGACATGCTGGAACAGATCAAGACGCAGCTGGCAGACCGTGAAACCCACACCGGTGGCACGTCCAACAAGACCGAGGTGGTCATGCTCGACGCGCAGTTGCTGGGCATCGAGGAAATGAGCGACGTGTACATGGCCAGCGTTGAATTTTCCGGCATGATCAAGGAAGACGCCTCCAGCGGTGCCAGCCCGTTCCGTGAAGTCTGGAACATGACCAAGCCTCGCACCGGTGGCAGCGGCTGGCTGGTTGCCGGTGTGCAGGCCTTGCAATAAGCCCCCACGCTCCCACTTCGTGGGGTTCGCTGCCCCCCGAGGAGGCGTTGCGCCTGCGGTCCGGCAAAGCCGGTTCGGCGTCCCTGGCTGGTAAAGACGCCACACGCTGGCAGATAGAAGCAGAAGCAAAATAGGGGCATCGCCGGGCAGGCTGTTTATCCTGCAAAATCGGAGACGTATGAATAACACGTCTCCTTTTTCATTTCTGGAATCCATCGCCACCCGTTTTCAGCCGCCCGCCTGGGTGGTTGACGAGGGGCAGCAGCGACTGGTACTGTTTCTCAACCATGTTCTCCTGCAGGAAAAGCAGGCCCAGGAACGACTTTTGCGGCAAAAAGGCCGTGTGGTGCATTTGCGCTGGGGTTTGTTTGCTATTGATTTGATCGTGACGCCTGCCGGCCTGGCGGACCGCGCACCGGAATTTTCGACGCCGGACTTGGTGTTGTCAGTTGCCGCCGAATCGCCACTGGCTGCGGTGCAGTCGGTTCTGGCAGGTAAGACACCCGCCGTCAAGATCGACGGCGATGTGCAACTGGCGGCCGACATCGGCTGGCTGGCTGAAAATTTGCGATGGGATGTCGAAGAAGACATGTCACGCCTGATAGGCGATGCGCCTGCACATGCGCTGGCCGACGCTGGACGCAAACTGGCCTCAGGCCTGCGGCAGTTTTTGACCAAAGGGCCACTGGCGCCTGATGCGCAGGCCGCTGCCCCATCCCCAGCTGCTCCTGCAGCCGCCGCGCAGCCGCGCAGGACTGCGCCTGTCGCGCCCTTGGCGACGGCATCGGCCAACGGCCCGTTGCCTGCAGAGGCGGCCGCAGATTCTGTAGAGCCCGTTGCCCAGAGTGAGGTAGCCGGTGGACCCGTGTCGCCCGCCCAAACCAGCCCCCAGTCCCCGGCAGGCGAGGCATCCCCCTTGCCGCCTGGGACCGCTGCATGAGCCGGATTTTCCGAGGCGTCACCATTGTCTGGACTGTGCTGCGGTTCGGCTTGGATGAACTGGTCCTGTCAAGTTTCGAGAAGCCATGGATTCGCCTGCTTTCACGCACCGTGTCGTTTGGGCGCAATCTCGAAGCCCCGCGCGGCGAGCGTCTTCGCATGGCACTTGAACATCTGGGGCCAATTTTCGTCAAGTTCGGCCAGGTGCTTTCCACCCGGCGCGACCTGCTGCCGCCCGACATTGCCGACGAGCTGGCGCGGCTTCAGGACCGCGTGCCGCCGTTCCCGTCTGCCATCGCAGTGGCGATCATTGAAAAATCCTTTGGCAAGCCGCTTGACCGCATCTTCGAAAGCTTCGAGCAGACGCCGGTCGCCAGCGCCTCAATCGCCCAGGTTCACTTTGCCACCCTGCCCGGTGGCCGCGAGGTGGCGGTCAAGGTGTTGCGGCCCAACATGGTGGCCGCCTTGAAGAAGGATCTGGCGCTGATGCGCATGATGGCCGGCTGGGTCGAGCGTGCGTCAAAAGACGGCAAGCGCCTCAAGCCGCGCGAGGTGGTGGCCGAGTTCGACAAGTACCTGCATGACGAGCTTGATTTGCTGCGCGAGGCATCGAATTCCGCACAGCTGCGCCGCAACATGCAAAGCTTCAACCTGGTGATGATTCCGGAGATGTACTGGGAATACTGCATGCCCGATGTGATGGTGATGCAGCGCATGTATGGGGTTCCGATTGGCCAGACCCAGCGCCTGCGCGACGCGGGCGTCGACATGAAAAAACTCTCGCGCGACGGTGTCACGCTGTTTTTTACCCAGGTGTTTCGCGACGGGTTCTTCCATGCCGACATGCACCCCGGCAACATTCAGGTCAGTCTGGCGCCAGAAACCTTTGGCCGTTATATCTTGCTTGATTTCGGGATTGTCGGAACGCTCACCGAAGTGGACAAGGAATACCTGGCGCAAAATTTCAGCGCTTTTTTTCAGCGTGACTACAAACGCGTGGCCGAACTGCATATTGAATCGGGCTGGGTTCCGCCGGCCACCCGTGTCGATGAACTGGAATCGGCGATACGGGCCTGCTGCGAGCCGATGTTCGACCGGCCGCTCAAGGAGTTGTCGCTGGGCATCGTGCTGATGCGGCTGTTCCAGACATCGCGCCGTTTTCAGGTGGAAATCCAGCCGCAACTGGTGCTTCTGCAAAAAACGCTGCTCAATATTGAAGGGCTGGGACGCGACCTTGACCCTGATCTGGACCTGTGGAGCACCGCCAAGCCGTTTCTGGAGCGTTGGATGCTCGAGCAGGTGGGTCCTGAAAAACTTCTGGCCCAACTCAAGGCAGAAGCGCCGTCGTATGCCAAACTGCTGCCCATGCTGCCGCGTCTGATGGCGCAGTACCTGAAGGCCGGACCGCCGGCCCACTACGGTCGATTGAACGAATTGCTGGCAGAACAAAAGCGGACCAACAAGCTGCTGCAAAGCCTGATCTATGGCGGACTGGGTTTTGTTCTGGGACTGATTTTTATGCAGTTTGTATTGCGTATCCGGTTGTTTTGAAGCGAAGTGCCGCTGGGTAGGCGTGGCCAGGTGGCTTTGGTCACCGTCCGCAGGCAAGCCCTATAATTGAAGGCTTTGCACCGCCCGGCCTTTGCTGGCGGCAAACATCCGGAAAACGAGCTCAAGCACCATGCCCATCTACGCCTACAAATGTGAATCCTGCGGATTCGCCAAGGATGTACTGCAAAAAATGTCGGATGCTCCCTTGTCGGTGTGTCCGCAATGCAATGCATCGAGCTTCAAGAAGCAGTTGACCGCAGCGGGTTTCCAACTCAAGGGCTCCGGCTGGTATGTGACCGATTTCCGGGGTGGCAACAGCGGTGCGCCCGCTGCCAAACCCGCCGAAACGCAGCCAGCCGGGTCGGCAGACGCTGGCAAGACGTCTTCGGATGCTGGCGCCGGTTCTGCTTCGGCAGCCAGTCCGGCCGCAACGCCATCGGCGTCAGCCTCTACAGCCCCATCAAGCAGCACCAACACGACCAGCAGCGGCGCACCCACAAAATCGTCATGATGAGCTCGATTCGCCGGTGGTTGCTGGCTGGACTTCTGGTGCTGGTGCCGCTGGCCATCACGCTGGCGGTGCTCAACTGGATTGTGGCCACGCTGGACCAGACCCTGCTGATCCTGCCGGTTGCCTGGCACCCGGACCGCTTGCTTGGTTTTCATATTCCCGGTTTTGGCGTGCTGCTCACGCTGGGCATCGTGCTGCTGATGGGCGCCATTGCCAGCAACTTCCTGGGCAGAAAACTGCTGATCGTTGGCAATGCCCTGCTGCGCCGTATTCCGATCGTCCGCTCGATCTATTCCAGCGTGAAGCAGGTGTCCGATACTCTTTTTTCCGAGAACGGCAACGCCTTTCGCAAAGCCCTGCTGGTGCAGTGGCCGCGTGAAGGCGTCTGGACCATCGGTTTTCTCACCGGCTTGCCAGGCGGCGACGTCGTGAACCATTTGCCTGCCGACTATGTGAGCGTGTATGTCCCGACCACGCCAAATCCCACCGGCGGCTATTTCGTCATGCTCAAGCGAGCCGAATGCGTCGAGCTGAAAATGAGCGTTGACGAAGCGCTCACCTATGTCATTTCCATGGGCGTCGTGGTGCCTGCCGCCCGCCCTGTTCCCCCGCTCAATCCCCCCCTGTAAACAGCGCAGCCGCGCTGACCATCCCGAGTATTTTTTTATGGCTATCGCTGATACACAAGGCGCTCAAATGCGTACAACCTATTGCGGTCTGGTGACCGAAAGCCTGATGGGCCAGACGGTCAGCCTGTGCGGCTGGGTCAATCGCCGGCGCGACCATGGCGGTGTGATTTTCATCGACCTGCGCGATCGCGAAGGCTATGTGCAAGTGGTCTGCGATCCGGACCGCGCCGACATGTTCGGCATTGCCGAAGACGTGCGCAACGAGTTCTGCGTTCAAATCAAGGGCCTGGTGCGCGCGCGGCCTGAAGGCACGGCCAACGACAGCCTGAAAAGCGGCAAGGTCGAGGTGTTGTGCCATGAACTGATTGTGCTCAACCCCAGCGTCACACCGCCGTTTCAGCTCGATGACGACAACCTGTCGGAAACCACGCGCCTGACGCACCGGGTGCTCGACCTGCGCCGTCCCTATATGCAGAACAACCTGATGCTGCGCTACCGCGTGGCCATGGAAACGCGCAAGTTTTTGGATGCCAACGGCTTCATCGACATCGAAACGCCGATGCTCACCAAGAGCACGCCCGAGGGCGCGCGCGACTATCTGGTTCCCAGCCGCGTCAACGAAGGAATGTTTTTTGCCCTGCCGCAAAGCCCGCAGCTGTTCAAGCAACTGCTGATGGTGGCCGGTTTTGACCGCTACTACCAGATCACGAAATGCTTTCGCGATGAAGACCTGCGCGCCGACCGCCAGCCTGAATTCACGCAGATCGATATCGAGACGTCGTTCATGGGTGAGCAGGAAATCCGGGACATGTTCCAGGGAATGATGAGCCAGCTGTTCAAGACGGTGCTGGACACGGAACTGGGTGAATTCCCGGTCATGGCCTACGCCGAGGCCATGCACCGCTACGGTTCCGACAAACCCGATCTGCGCATCAGCATGGAGTTCACCGAACTGACCGATGTGAGGGCCGATGTGGACTTCAAGGTCTTCAGCGCACCAGCCACGACGGTGGGCGGCCGCGTCGTGGCCTTGCGCGTGCCCGGCGGTGCTGAAATCAGCCGCAGCGAGATCGACGCCTACACCGAGTTTGTCAAGATTTATGGTGCCAAAGGGCTGGCCTGGATCAAGGTCAACGACATCACCAAAGGCCGCGACGGCCTGCAAAGCCCCATCGTCAAGAACATCCATGATGCAGCGGTGGCAGAAATCCTCAAGCGCACGGGCGCGCAAAACGGCGACATCCTGTTCTTTGGCGCCGACAAGTCCAAGGTGGTCAACGACAGCATTGGCGCCCTGCGGCTGAAAATCGGCCTGAGTGC
>JBBSRS010000096.1:0-8188 GCA_038242795.1 Burkholderiales bacterium | reverse complement strand
CGTGCGTGTAGGCGTCGGAATAGCTGTCGCCATGCAGCACCACTTCGCCGCCCCAGCCCCTGACGGCGTCAATCTTGAGCTGCGGGGTGGTGGTTGGCATGACCACCACGGCGCGGGTGCCAAGCTTTTGCGCGCTCATCGCCACGCCCTGGGCATGGTTGCCGGCCGAGGCGCAAATCACGCCTTGCTTGAGCTGCGCCGGCGTCAGGTGCGCCATCTTGTTGTAGGCGCCGCGCAGCTTGAAGCTGAACACCGGCTGCTGGTCCTCGCGCTTGAGCAGCACCGTGTTGTTCAGGCGCAGGCTCAGGCTTTTGGCCGGCTCCAGCGCCGACTCGACCGCCACGTCATAAACCCGTGCCGTCAGGATTTTTTTCAGGTAGTCGGCGGGCTTGAGCGTCCTGGCCACAGGCTTGGAAGCTGTTTTGGACGACATTTTGGGGCGGGAGGGGAGGGCGGCTGCAGGGGCAGTGCCAGAGACGGATTTTTTAGCAGAAGGCATGTTTTTTCTCGCAGCAGAACCTGAGGATCATAGGCGCACGAAAAAAAAGGCCCAGACCTTGCGGTCTGGGCCTGTAAATCCACCCTTTGAGGAGGTGGAGGAGACAACCAGTGCAAAAATACAGCCGGTCGGTAAAGACTCTGTACTGATGCGATGGGTTCAGTATATCGAAGTCGATGCTGCACTGCACCATGCATTGTGGTGAAAGTCACACAATTACAGGGCTTAGGGGTTTTTACCTACAAAGCGTGGACTCGATCGCCAGCGCGACGCAGGCCGTCAGGCTCGGAAACACCCAACATCTTCAACAAGGAATGGCAGTTATGGAATGCACAGTGAGCTGGACCGGCGGCAATGCGGTCAATGGATCGAAATCAGGAATGACCTTTCTGGCCGAAACCGGCAGCGGCCACACGCTGGTCATGGATGGCGCCCCCGACGCCGCCAAGCCTGAAAACGGCGGCGCCAACCTGGCGCCCCGGCCGATGGAAACCGTCCTTGCCGGCGCCGGCGGCTGCACGGCTTACGACGTGGTGCTGATCCTCAAGCGCGGCCGGCATGATGTGCGCGGCTGCACGGTCAAGCTAAGCACTGAACGGGCCACCGTGGACCCCAAGGTGTTCACCAAAATCCACATGCATTTTGTGGTGACCGGCAGCAAACTGAGCGACAGCGCTGTCGAACGCGCGATTGCCATGAGCCACGACAAATACTGCTCGGCCACCATCATGCTGGGCAAGACGGCCGACATCACCACCAGTTTCGAGCTTCACGAAGGCTGAGTGCGGCAGGGTCTCAAATCCGCTGCGCCACTGTCGTCATCACCTTGGCGGCAGAGCGCATCATCAACCTGACCGGTGCGGGCAACTTCACGCCACCCGCATTTTCTGCTGCCTTGGCATGCTTCGCCTCGTCGTCCTTCATCTGCGCCACAATGGCGCGCGATTCGTGGTCGCCCTGAGGCAAATGCTCCAGGTGACTGGCCAGATGGGCCTCGACCTGACGCTCGGTTTCCACCACAAAACCCAGGCTGAGCCGGTCGCCCAGGCGGCTTGCCACCAGGCCCAGTCCGAACGCGCCTGCATACCATAAAGGGTTGAGCACCGAAGGGCGTGCGCCCAGTTCGTCGAGCCGGTCCTTGGTCCAGGCCAGGTGGTCGCCTTCCTCGCGGCTGGCGGCCAGGAAATGCTTGCGCAGCACCGGATCGCGTGTTCCCAGTGCCTGCGCTGCATACAGCGCCTGCGCGCAAACCTCCCCCACATGGTTGACGCGCATCAACCCGCCTGACAGGACCTTGTCCTCGGCGCTCAAGTCGGTGGCATGGGCCGGCACCGTGGGGCAGACACGGCTGGCATGGGGTTTGGCAAACAGGGTGCGCAAGGCGCCGTCTGCGGCATTCAGGGCAAGGTCAAGGGCAGTGGTCATGAGCAGCTTTCATCATTACATGCGGGGTGCAAAAAAGGGGCCGTGCTGCAAGGCCTGCCTGAACATTGGGCGCAGGCAGGCAGGTGGTTGCGCAAGCGGTGGTGCTGCCGCCATGTTAGCGCCCGTGCGCCAGGATGCACAGAATTGAAAAAGCCCCCAAAAAGGGGGCTTGCGTCGAAAGACAGCCGGCGTCAGGGCCGGGGTGGTCTTTAGAACGTGTGGCGAATACCGAAAGCCACGTTGGTCGAGTCTGTGCCGGCAGAAGCTGTCACACCGCCCAGGAAGCCGCCGCCGCCCGGAGCGATTTGACCCTGGCCTTTGTTGTTGAAGCGCGTCAGCACCGCATTCAGGTTGGTGCGCTTGGACAGGGCATAGGTGTAGGTGACGCCGTAGGAGTCGGTGTCGGCATTGACGGCACGTTTGTCATCGAGCCGGTTGAATGCCGTGACCACCGTGTGAACGCCACTGGTGACCCTGTAGCCGATGTGCATCAGCCTGGCGTCCTGCCTGAACGCGGCGTTGTAGGCATTCTGGAAAACCGGACCGGCGACGGCAAAAAATGGCGAAAGACCGGAAGGATTGTCGTCCTTGATGGACGCGTACTGGCCGTACACGGTGCCCGGCCCGACGTTAACGGTGGCGCCCAGAACATTGTTGGTGAGGGACTTCTGGCCAAATTCGTTCTTTTTCTCGTTGTGTCCAAAGCCGACGGAAAAACCATTGCCTGCGTAGATTGCCATGGCGCCCAGGAACCGGCCTGCGGAGCTGTTGCCTGCGACTTCACCAGCGCCATACATCAGGGTCGCGGTGACACCGCCTGTTTTGATACCGTACTGCAGCGTGTTGCTCAGCCGGATGTCGAATGCTGCCGGCAGACTGGCAACCTGGCCGGCCGAAAGGCTCGATTGCGTCTGTGAGGCGTCGAACGCCGCGGCCACCAGATAACCCGGTGTGTATTGGCGGCCCAGGGTGAATGCACCAAACGGGGTGATCAACCCGGCAAACGCCTGACGATCAAACAGGTTGCCAGCAAGGTTGACGCCAAAGGCGTTGGTGCCAATGGCGTTGTTGATGGCCGAGATGGTGCCCAAGGCAAGGGGGGTTCCCGAAAGACCAACAGGCAGGTTGGCGTTTACTGTGGCGCCCACACGATCAGGAAGTTGGTTGGCCGATGCCGGCCGGTTTGTGACCGAACCGGTGTCTGCCTCAAAGCGGCTTTCAAGCGTAAAAATGGCCTTGTAACCGCCGCCAATGTCCTCACTGCCGCGCATTCCCCAGCGTGAACCTTCCATGATGCCGCTGGCAATGCCGTTGAAAGAGCCATTCTTCAGTCCGCTGACGTGGTTGTATCCGGCATCCACCAGGCCGTAAAGCGTCACCGTGCTTTGGGCCATGGCGCCAGAAGCTGACAACAGCCCCATCACGGCAGTTGCAATGAGAGTGAGTTTTTTCATGAAATCTCCAGGATTCTTGATTTGATAAGGGAAGGTTTTCAACGCGCCGTCAGTTACTGTGTCGGTGGTATCGACAAGGCAAGATTAATGGCGAAGCAAAAACAGGTAAAGAGCGTAATCACGCAGGCGTATCACTTTAGGGACAGGGGAAAACCCTGTGCTTTCAAGCCCTTGCAGCCATCCGGTTGAACGCGGCAGCATCGTGACGTTCGGGGATTTGTCCCTTAAATCAGCATCGGCCATCCCATCCCAGTGCGCGCCTCTGGGGCCTGGGTGTGGTCGAGGAATTTTTCCAGGCAGCCCATACATGGTCAGCAAGCGTTGCAATAAAGAGACTTCGAATTCTGCGCATCTTCGTTTTTGAATGGCAGGTGTTCGCAATGTCCCGCAGACCGCAAAAATCCAGGGGAAATTTTCGCGGTTTTTACCAAGACGCCCTGCTTTTGGTCGGTTCAATTTTTTACCACTTCATGCACAGTCCTGGTGCTTTTGAGTGTTGGGATTTGCCGAAAACGCCCTGTTATCGAGCAGTTTTCTGCAGGCCCCGCCAATCGATTGATCCGTGCAGCGATTGGCGTTGCGTCTCGACGACAGAGGCGGCATATAAATTGCTTTTGTTTTGAAAGACTTTGCTTTGAATGTGACAGTTTGGTCAAATCTAGCAGGGTTAACCATGAATCCCTCAGGCAAGGTTTTGGAACCAGTCTTCTTGTTTTTCCATCTTTTGGAGTTTTTCAATGAAAAAGAATTTGATCGCTTTGGCCGTTCTCGCCGCATCGGGCGTTGCATCGGCTCAGTCCAGCGTAACGCTCTACGGTCTGGTCGATGCCTACGTGGGCACCAGCAGGGTCAAGCTTTCATCGCCAGGCGTTGCCACCAGCTCGACGCGCCAGACGGTGATGGACAGCGGCGGTTTCAACACCAGCCGTTTTGGCCTGAAAGGTTCTGAAGATCTGGGCGGCGGGTTGAAAGCCAACTTCATGCTGGAAGCCGGTTTCAACGTCGACACGGGTGCTGCCAACAGCTACATCAATCCGTTCACCGGTGCGGTGTCCAGTTCAACCTTTGGCCGCCAGTCGTGGGTTGGCCTGTCGGGTGGTTTCGGCGAAGTTCGCGTCGGCAAGATGTGGACGCCGTATGACGAAGTCAAAGGCAGCGGCGCAGCCGCGTTCGATGCCAACATTTTTGCACCTGCCGCGGGTGTCTGGTCCAGCAACGGCTACCAGGACCGTCCAGGCAATGCGCTGTACTACGCAACGCCTTCTTTCAGCGGTTTCAGCGCTGCCGCCATGTACAGCTTCGGCGAGAACAAGACCACAACGGCAAGCGCAGGCAAGATTGCCAGTTTCAACGTGCAGTATGCCGGCGGCCCGCTTGCCGCGGCACTGGCTTACCAGACCGAAAAAGACGGTGGTGCTTCGCTCAACACCGACACCACCAAATTCACGCAATTGAACGGTTCGTATGATTTCGGTCCTGCCAAACTGCTGGCTGCTTACGGCCATGTGAAAGATGGCAGCGACAAGGCCAGGGAATTCCAGGTTGGTGTTGACGTGCCACTGGGCGCCGTCACCGTATCGGGCGGCGTGGCACGTTCCAAGGTCACGCTCGGCGGCGGCGGCGAAGTCAAGAGCACCGGCGTGGGCCTGGCCGCCAAGTACGACCTGTCCAAGCGAACGTTCCTGTACACCGGCCTTCAACTGGCTAAAAACGAAATCGCCGGCTCTGAAGTCAAGACCGACACCTTCGCAGTGGGCGTTCAGCACAAGTTCTGATCGGTTCCTGGCGTGAAGCCAGGCTGCCCGACTTTTCAAAACCGTTTTGGGGAAACCTGAAGCGGTTTTTCGTTTTTTTGATCCCCTGATTTGAATCACTGAAGCTCTAAAGTGATCTGGTGTCAGCGCATCGGCGTTGTTTTCCTTCCACGCAACAGCCTTGTTTGTCGCGTTGCTGCAACAAAAAAGCGCTTTTGTGGCGCATTTCTTTGCGGATCAAGGTTCGTTCTGGTGCAATAGACCCAACTTCCCGAAAGGGGGTTGGCCCGGGTCTCTGGGGGAGCTGCAAATGCGAAAGTATTGGGCAGTCCTCTTACCGGAGCCCTATGTTTAACCTTGGAGAAATTCTCAATGAAAAAATCACTCATCGCTCTGGCAGTATTGGCAGCATCCGGCGCCGCAATGGCCCAATCTTCGGTCACCCTGTATGGCATCGCTGACGCTTTCGTCGGCAGCACAGAAACCCAACTCGGTGGCATTGGCCAGCGTCAAACCAACGTCAGCACCTCCGGTGTCAACGGTTCGCGTTGGGGCCTGAAAGGCTCTGAAGACCTCGGCGGCGGCATGAAAGCCATCTTCACGCTGGAAAGCGGCTTTAACCTGGACACCGGCGCGCAAAAGACGGCTGGCAGCATTTTTGACCGTCAAGCTTACGTTGGTCTGCAAAGCGGTTTTGGTACCGTGTCCCTGGGCCGTCAGTACTCTGCCTATGACAACCTGCAAGGCGCGACCAACCACAACTACGATGCGTTCACCTTCAGCGCACGTGGCGCTGTGTCGGCCAACGGTATTCAGGACTACACCAACCGTATCAGCAACTCAGTTGCCTACGCTACGCCAAGCTTCGGCGGATTCAGCGGTGCAGTGGTTTACGGCTTCGGCGAAAACAAGAATACTGCTCTGAATGTGAACGGCGACGCAACCGACAGCGCCAGCGTGCACATCAAGTACGCCAATGGCCCTATCCTGGTTGGTTACGCCTACCAGCAAGACAAACTGGCTGCCATCGGTGGCGTTCAGGACAAGAACAAGTACAACCTGGTTGGTGGTTCTTATGACTTCGGCGTTGCCAAGTTGACGGCCAGCTACAACACCGCCAAGAACAACGTTCTGAAGGACAAGGAAGGCCAGATCGGCGTGTCGGTTCCATTTGGTGCCGCTGCCATTTCCGCTGGCTACGCCCGTTCCAAGAGCGAAGGCCTGGGCACCGAGCGCACTGGCAAGGGTTACTCCGTGCTGGCCACCTACGCTTTGTCCAAGCGCACCGGCCTGTACCTTGGCGCACAAAACACCAAGGCTCACGTGAACTTCGCAGCAGCTGAAACCGAAACCACGACCTACGGTCTGGGTGTTCGCCACTCGTTCTAATTTTTCGGCTGGCGCAAGCTAGCGGTTAAAGCAGACAACAAAACCCCACCGTGGTAACACGGTGGGGTTTTTTTTATGGGTGGCTCGCTTCTGGAGCGGCAATCTTTCCGTTGGGGAAGTGGGGTGTTCGGACGGCGGTGGATGCGTTATCGGGTTGAGCCCGATGCCAGACTGTGGTTTGTATGCAAATCCCGCCGACCCGGACATCCTGATGTTTACGGCACCAAAGTTTCGCCATAGTATTTAACACTTGCTGACACCAGGACCCAACAGACATGCGCACTTCGGCTCTTCTTGAAAATCCCCTGTCGCCGCTGTCAGCGGACATGAACGATTCGGTCGCCCTTGACCGGCCAGGCCTTTTGCAGGTCAACGGCCGGGCGTTTGCCCAGATTGCCCGCTTCCATCCCGAACTGACCGCTTTCCGCCGGGACCTGCATGCGCACCCGGAACTGGGTTTTGAAGAGGTTTACACCGCCAGCCGGGTGACCCAGGCGCTCAAGCTGTGCGGGGTGGACGAAGTGCACACCGGCATCGGAAAAACCGGCGTGGTCGCGATCATCAAGGGCCGCCAGCCTGGCCGTGCTTCTCGTTTCACACAGCCTGAGTTCAGGCCGATGACCGGGCTGCGCGCCGACATGGATGCGCTGCCCATGACCGAGCGCAACGAATTTGGCTGGAAATCAGCCAAGCCCGGCCTGATGCATGGCTGCGGCCATGACGGCCACACCACCATGCTGGTCGGGGCCGCGCGCTACCTGGCCGAGACCCGGAACTTTGCCGGCGATGCCGTGCTGGTGTTTCAGCCGGCGGAAGAAGGGCGAGGCGGGGCCGAAGCCATGATCAAGGACGGCTTGTTCGAGCGCTTTCCGGTCCAGTCGATTTACGCCATGCACAACTGGCCTGCAATGCAGCCCGGCACCATCGGCATCAATTCAGGTCCCATGATGGCGGCGGCCGACCGCATCACCATCGAGATCACCGGCAAGGGAGGCCATGGCGCCCACGCCTACCTGACTGTCGATCCCATCCTGGTGGCGGCGCACATCATCACAGCCGTGCAAAGCATCGTGTCGCGCAACGTCAAGGCCATGGACAACGTCGTGGTCAGCCTGTGCGCCATGCAGGCCGGGGACATGGCGGCGATGAGCGTGGTGCCCGGCCATGCCACGCTGGTCGGCACGGTTCGCACCTTCAAGCCCGACATGCAGGATTTTGTCGAGCAGCGCCTGAAGCAGCTTTGCGCTGCAGTGGCCGACGGTTTTGGCGCCACGGCGACGGTGAACTACGAACGCATCTATCCCGCCACCATCAACTCGCCGGCCGAATACCGATTGGCCACCCTGGTGGCCGAGCAACTGGTGGGTGCCGAAAACGTCGTGAGCAACCTGGAGCCCAGCATGGGGTCGGAAGATTTTTCCTTCATGCTCAAGGAAAAGCCAGGGGCCTATTTGCGGCTGGGCCAGGGCGAGCAGCTTTCCGATGGCAAAGGCAGCGTTGTCGGTGGCGTGGGCAGCCACTTTTTGCACAACAGCCGCTACGACTTCAACGACAGCGTGCTGCCTTTAGGCGCGGCGCTGTTTGCCGGCATCGTCGAGCGCTCAATGCCGTTGACATGATTCTTGGCATTGCAACGCTTTTTGCTACTTAAATCATAGCTTAAAGCG
>JBBSRS010000095.1:0-8219 GCA_038242795.1 Burkholderiales bacterium | reverse complement strand
CCGGTCTGGGCCATCGGCACGGGCAAGACCGCCTCACCGGAAGAAGCCCAGGCGGTGCATGCAGTGCTCAGGGCGCAACTGAAGGCTGCAACCGATCAGTCTGCCCGTATCAAGATACTGTATGGCGGCAGCATGAACGCTGCCAATGCGGCGACGTTGCTGGCCCAACCCGATATTGATGGCGGGCTGATCGGCGGGGCTTCGCTCAAGGCTGCGGATTTTTTGAAGATTATTGCTTCTGCGCCCGTCTGATTTGCACAGTTCGCTACTAAATTAGGAGTAATTATGAATATTTTATTGACTGCAGTGCTGGCTGTGCAAATGTTGTCTGCACTGGCCATGGTGGGCTTGATCCTGGTTCAGCATGGCAAGGGGGCCGACATGGGTGCGGCGTTTGGCAGCGGCGGTTCCGGCAGCCTCTTCGGCGCCAGCGGAAGCGCCAACTTCCTGTCGCGCACGACAGGTATTTTGGCGGCATTGTTTTTTGCCTGCACACTGATGCTGGCTTACTTTGGAGGCGCGCAACAGCCCCGCAGCGGCTCAAGCGTTCTTGACGGCGTGATCGTTACAGCGCCGGCCGTTCCCGCATCAGGCGCAGCTCAAATCCCTGGAACTGCCGGACCTGCTGCTGCCAGTACAGCTGTTCCTGCTGCCCCGGTCTTGCCTGCTTCAGGCGCAGGGCAAATTCCCACCAAATAAGACAACAAAGCCAAGCCTACACAGTCAAAGCCTTGGGATTTCAGGGTAAACTCTGAGACTGTCTGGAAAGCACAAAAGCTGAAAAGTGTCCTCAAGCCATCCAGGCAAAATTAAGTATCGCGGACGTGGTGAAATTGGTAGACACGCTATCTTGAGGGGGTAGTGGCGAAAGCTGTGCGAGTTCGAGTCTCGCCGTCCGCACCAGATTGACTAGCATCGGCAGCAGCGCACCGGAAGCTGCTTTCGGCTCAAACGGTAGACTCGTTCAGGCTGTGCAGGTAACCTTTGCAGCCTGCTGCACGAGTGGCTTTTCAAAAGTTGAAACCCACGATGAACCTCGACCAATACCTTCCTGTTCTCTTGTTTGTCCTGGTGGGCGTAGGTGTCGGTATCCTGCCAATGGTTCTGGGGCGTTTGCTGGGGCCGGTCCGGCCCGACAGCGAAAAAAATTCTCCCTATGAGTGCGGCTTCGAGGCTTTCGAAGACGCGCGCATGAAGTTTGACGTGCGCTACTACCTCGTCGCCATCCTGTTCATTCTTTTTGACCTTGAAATTGCTTTTCTGTTTCCGTGGGCGGTTTCGCTCAAGGAAATCGGACCGCTTGGCTTTTGGTCGGTCATGGTTTTTCTGGGCATTCTGGTCGTCGGCTTTGTCTACGAGTGGAAAAAGGGTGCGCTGGATTGGGAATAAGAGTGCGCTGAACTGGGAATAAGGAAAAGCCTTAAAAAGGGGTTTTCAAAAGGATACGGTATGTCACTTGAAGGTGTTTTCAAAGAAGGCTTTGTGACCACGAGCTATGACTCGGTGGTCAACTGGGCCAAGACCGGCTCCCTGTGGCCCATGACCTTTGGTCTGGCTTGTTGCGCGGTGGAAATGATGCATGCGGGCGCCGCGCGTTACGATATCGACCGTTTTGGCATGTTGTTTCGGCCCAGCCCGCGCCAGTCTGACCTGATGATCGTTGCCGGTACCTTGTGCAACAAGATGGGTCCGGCGCTGCGCAAGGTTTATGACCAGATGGCTGAGCCGCGCTGGGTCATTTCCATGGGATCGTGCGCCAATGGTGGCGGTTATTACCACTACAGCTATTCAGTCGTTCGTGGGTGTGACCGTATCGTGCCGGTGGATGTGTATGTGCCGGGTTGTCCGCCAACCGCCGAGGCATTGCTCTACGGCATCATCCAGTTGCAGCAGAAAATTCGCCGGACCAACACGATTGCGAGGGCTTGATGCCATTGTCCTCTCCACCTGTTTCAATCGCGCAGTTGAGTGAAACCATTGCGTCGGTACTGGGCAGCAAGGCAAAAAGTGTCAAGATTGCTCTTGGGGAAATCACCGTCGCTGTGGCGGCTGTTGATTACCTGGCAGCAGCCACATTGCTTCGGGATGCGCCTGGCTGCAAATTCGAGCAGCTGATGGACCTTTGCGGCCTGGACTATTCAGAATACAAAAATGGTCAATACGATGGCCTGCGTTATTGCGTGTCGTCGCACTTGCTGTCGGTCAGCCTTAACCAGCGGGTGCGGCTCAAGGTGTTTTGCCCTGACGACGATTTCCCTGTGATCGACTCGGTCAATGGCATTTGGAACTCGGCCAACTGGTTTGAACGTGAAGCTTTTGACCTTTACGGCATCGTGTTCGAAGGCCACAACGACCTGCGCCGCATTCTGACCGATTACGGTTTTATCGGACATCCGTTCCGCAAGGATTTCCCGACCACCGGTCATGTGGAAATGCGCTACGACGCTGAGCAAAAACGCGTGATTTATCAGCCTGTCACCATCGAGCCGCGCGAAATGATCCCCCGCGTGATTCGCGAGGAAAGCTACGGCAGTCTTCAATAAGCAGTTTTGCAAGAGATACGACATGGCTGAAATCAAAAACTACACGCTCAATTTTGGACCCCAGCATCCGGCCGCACATGGTGTTTTGCGCCTTGTGCTCGAACTTGACGGAGAAGTGATCCAGCGGGCTGACCCGCATATCGGTCTGTTGCACCGCGCGACCGAGAAACTGGCCGAAAGCAAGACCTATATTCAGTCGTTGCCCTACATGGACCGGCTTGATTACGTGTCGATGATGTGCAACGAACATGCTTACTGCCTGGCCATTGAGAAACTGATCGGTGTCGATGTGCCGGTTCGGGCGCAGTACATCCGTGTGATGTTCTCCGAGATCACCCGTCTGTTAAACCACTTGATGTGGTTGGGCGCGCACGGCATCGACTGCGGCGCAATGAATATGCTGATTTATTGCTTTCGCGAACGTGAAGTGTTGTTTGACATGTACGAGGCGGTTTCAGGCGCCCGCATGCATGCAGCCTATTTCCGTCCGGGTGGTGTCTACCGTGACCTGCCGGAAAGCATGTCGCAGTACAAGGTCAACAAGATTCGCAACGCGAAAGCGATTGATGCGCTGAACGAAAACCGCCAAGGCTCACTGCTCGACTTCATCGACGACTTCGTGGCCAAGTTCCCCAAGCTGGTCGATGAGTACGAGACATTGCTGACCGACAACCGCATCTGGAAGCAGCGTACTGTCGGCGTGGGGGTGGTGTCGCCCGAGCGCGCACTGAATCTGGGTTTTACCGGCCCTATGCTGAGAGGTTCGGGTTTTGCGTGGGATTTGCGCAAACAACAACCGTACGAAGTTTATGAGCACATGGACTTCGACATTCCGGTGGGCAAAACCGGTGACTGCTATGACCGATACCTGGTGCGGATTGCAGAAATGCGTCAGTCCAATCGCATCATCAAGCAGTGCGTGGACTGGTTGCGTGTCAACCCCGGCCCGGTGATCACCAGCAACCACAAGGTAGCGCCTCCAAACCGCGAATCCATGAAGTCAAACATGGAAGAGTTGATTCACCACTTCAAGCTGTTCACCGAAGGTTTCCATGTGCCTGAAGGCGAGGCTTATGCAGCCGTCGAGCATCCCAAGGGCGAGTTTGGCATCTATATTGTCAGTGACGGCGCCAACAAGCCGTACCGCCTGAAGATCCGTCCACCTGGATTTTCACATCTTGCGGCCATGGACGAAATGGCGCGAGGCCACATGATTGCCGATGCCGTCGCCGTGATTGGCACGATGGATATCGTGTTTGGTGAAATTGATCGCTAACCGCATGACATCTTCCATGATTTCTGAACAAACCAAAGTGCTTTTTGACCGCGAAATTGCCAAATACCCGTCGGATCAGAAACAGTCGGCCGTGATGGCATGCCTGCAGATCTTGCAGATGGAACAGGGCTTTGTCAGCGCTGAAAGCGAAAAGCTGGTGGCGGATTATTTGGGCATGGCGCCAATTGCAGTCCATGAAGTCACGACTTTCTACAACATGTACAACCAGCGTCCCGTGGGCAAGTACAAGTTCAATGTCTGCACCAATCTTCCCTGCCAGTTGCGTGACGGCGCCAAGGCGCTGCACCATCTTGAGAAAAAACTGGGCATTGCGATGGGTGAAACGACGGCAGACGGCCTGTTCACGCTTCAGCAGTCCGAATGCCTGGGTGCTTGTGCCGACTCGCCGGTGATGCTGGTGAACGATATTCACATGTGCAGTTTCATGAGCAACGAAAAACTGGACCAGCTTGTTGATGGTCTCAAATCGGCGAAGGCTTAAGTCTATGACGCTTCCATCACATTCCGGCAACAACGCAATGGCTGAGTCCGTGCTGTCGCAATTTGCAGCGACTGGCGTGCAGTCCTGCTTCCATGGCCGACACATCAATCCGCAAATTCTTGCCGATCTTGACGGCGCCAACTGGCGTCTTGCCGACTATGAAGCCCGTGGCGGTTACCAGGCGCTGCGCAAGATTCTTGGCCAGGACGGCGGCGCCGGCTTGACGCCTGATCAGGTCATTGCCGAGGTCAAGGCGGGCGGTCTGAGAGGTCGCGGCGGAGCGGGTTTTCCCACGGGATTGAAATGGAGCTTCATGCCGCGCCAGTTCCCCGGGCAGAAGTACTTGGTTTGCAATTCGGATGAAGGCGAGCCAGGCACCTGCAAAGACCGCGACATCATGCAGTACAACCCGCACAGCGTGATCGAAGGCATGGCGATTGCCGCTTATGCCATGGGCATCAGTGTTGGCTACAACTACATTCACGGCGAGATTTTTGCCACTTATCAACGTTTTGAAGCAGCGCTGGAAGAAGCGCGTGCTGCGGGCTTGCTGGGCGATGGCATTTTAGGGAGCAGCTTTAATTTCCAGCTGCATGCCACGCATGGTTTCGGTGCTTATATTTGTGGTGAAGAAACCGCGCTGTTGGAATCGCTTGAAGGCAAAAAGGGCCAGCCGCGCTTCAAGCCGCCGTTTCCTGCGAGCTTTGGTTTGTATGGCAAGCCCACCACCATCAACAATACCGAAACGTTTGCTGCCGTGCCGTGGATCATCCGCAACGGCGGTGCGGCCTATCTGGAATGCGGCAAGCCAAACAATGGCGGCACCAAGATTTATTCGGTTTCAGGCGATGTTGAATTGCCCGGAAACTATGAAGTCCCGATGGGCACGCCATTCGCCAAATTGTTGGAACTGGCCGGCGGTGTTCGCAAGGGCCGCACACTGAAGGCTGTGATTCCAGGTGGGTCGTCGTCGCCGGTGTTGCCTGCCGCCATCATGATGGAATGCACGATGGACTACGACTCGATTGCCAAGGCCGGCTCCATGCTGGGCTCGGGTGCGGTCATTGTCATGGACGATTCCCGCTGCATGGTCGAGTCCCTGAAGCGTCTTTCGTACTTTTACATGCACGAGTCCTGCGGCCAGTGCACACCTTGTCGCGAAGGAACGGGCTGGCTCTGGCGTGTGGTGGACCGTATTCATAACGGCCTGGGTCGTGCCAGTGATCTGGATCTGCTCAATTCAGTAGCCGACAACATTCAGGGACGAACAATTTGCGCCTTGGGCGATGCCGCCGCCATGCCGGTTCGCGCCATGATCAAGCACTACCGTCATGAATTTGAAAGCATGATCCATAAAAATACGTCGCAAGCTGTCACTCCCCAAGGTGCGGGTCGTGCTGCAGCGCAGGCTTGAACGGCGGAAAGAAAAAGAATATGGTTGAAATACAACTGGACGGCCAGAAGGTGGAAGTGGTTGAAGGCAGCACGGTGATGCATGCCGCTGAAAAAGCGGGTACCTATATTCCGCATTTCTGTTATCACAAGAAACTCAGCATTGCTGCCAATTGCCGTATGTGCCTGGTCGATGTCGAGAAGGCGCCCAAACCGATGCCGGCGTGCGCTACGCCTGTGACGCAGGGCATGATCGTGCATACCAAGAATGACAAAGCCATCAAAGCCCAAAAGGGCGTGATGGAGTTTTTGCTGATCAACCATCCTCTGGACTGCCCGATTTGTGACCAGGGCGGGGAATGTCAGTTACAGGATCTTGCTGTGGGTTACGGCGCTGGTGAATCCCGGTATCAGGAAGAAAAGCGCATGGTGTTCCACAAGGATGTGGGACCGCTGGTTTCTATGCAGGAAATGAGCCGTTGCATCCACTGCACCCGCTGCGTTCGTTTTGGACAGGAACTGGCCGGCGTGATGGAGTTGGGCATGTCGCACCGTGGTGAGCATGCCGAAATCGAAACCTTTGTGGGCATGTCAGTGGACTCGGAATTGTCCGGCAACATGATTGATCTTTGCCCGGTGGGCGCTCTGACCAGCAAGCCGTTTCGTTACAGCGCCCGCACTTGGGAATTGTCGCGTCGCAAGTCGGTGAGCCCTCACGACTCGACCGGTGCCAATCTGATCGTTCAAGTCAAGCATGACAAGGTCATGCGGGTGCTGCCGCTTGAAAACGAAGCCGTCAATGAATGCTGGATCGCGGACCGTGACCGGTTTTCTTACGAAGCCCTCAACACCGACGAACGACTCACCCGTCCCATGCTCAAGCAGGGTGGCGAATGGAAAACGGTTGATTGGCAAACTGCACTTGAATATGTCGCCAATGGACTGAAACAGATCAAATCAGAGTACGGCGCGGAAAGCATTGGTACGCTGGCGAGTCCCCACAGCACACTCGAAGAACTCCACTTGGCATCCTCCCTGATGCGTGGTATTGGCAGTGAAAATATCGACTATCGCCTGCGCAATGCCGATTTCACTTCGTCATCTTCGATTCGATGGCTGGGTACTTCCATTGCGTCGCTTTCGCAACTGCAACGTGTTCTGGTCGTTGGCTCCAATCTGCGCAAAGACCATCCCTTGTTTGCATTGCGCATCAGGCAGTCGGTCCGCAATGGCTGTGTACTTAGTACGGTCAATTCGCTGAATGAGCTGCCTTCAACCGATGCATGGGCCATGCCCGTCTCCAACGCGCTGCTGGCATCGTCTGAAAACTGGGCGCAATCGCTGGCCAATGTTGCCGCGGCAATCGCTGTTGAAAAGGGCGTTAACGCACCCGTTTCTGGCGAAGCCACCGAGGCGGCAAAAGCAATGGCACTGTCCTTGATGAGTGGTGAGCGCAAGGCGATCCTGCTGGGAAATGCTGCTGCGCATCATGCCAATGCTTCCAGTCTGCTCGCACTGGCCAACTGGATCGGCGGGCAATGCGATGCCAGCGTGGGCTACCTGACTGAAGCCGCCAACACTGTAGGCGCGCAATTCGTCAATGCATTGCCAGGCAGTGGGGGTTTGAATGCCGGCCAGATGCTCGACGGCAAGCTCAAGGCTGTGATCCTGTTGAACAACGAACCCGAATTTGATTCGGCTGCCGGTGTTCAATCCAGATCGTCACTGAATTCTGCACAAATGGTTGTCACGCTGAGTCCTTTCAAGGCCAACATGAGTTTCAGCGATGTGCTGTTGCCGATTGCGCCTTTCACCGAAACGCCAGGTACCTTCATCAACGCTGAAGGTCGTATCCAGAGTTTTCATGCGGTCGTCAAGCCCCGTGGGGAAACGCGTCCTGCATGGAAAGTCTTGCGCGTGTTGGCCAATCTGATGGGTCTGCCTGGCTTTAATTTTGAATCGTCAAGCGATGTGCTCAAGAGCATTCGTGATGCGGATGCCAGTCACATTGGTTCTGACCGCCTGGGCAATGCAATCGAGCACGAGGTGGATGTCACTGCCGTGAGCGGTCTTGCACCAGTGGTGGCGAGCATTTACCAACTCGATGGGTTGGTCAGGCGTGCCACTTCGTTGCAGCTGACCGCTGATGCGCGCAAGGCTGCAAGTTTTGAAGGGGCGGGCGCATGATGGATGGAATGTATGCGACGGGGCAGGGCCTGATGGGCGGCATCTGGCCGGCCACTGTCTGGCCGGTACTCTGGGTGTTGATCAAGATTGTGGCAGTGCTGGCACCACTGATGGGATGCGTGGCTTATCTCACTTTATGGGAAAGAAAAGCCATTGGTTTCACACAGGTACGCCTGGGCCCCAACCGCATCGGACCATTCGGCCTGCTGCAGCCGATTGCCGATGCGCTCAAGCTGTTGACGAAGGAAATCATCATTCCTACAGCAGCCAGCAAGGGCTTGTTCGTGTTGGGTCCGATCATGACCATCATGCCGGCGCT
>JBBSRS010000094.1:0-8260 GCA_038242795.1 Burkholderiales bacterium | reverse complement strand
GCGCCATTGGTGCGCCAGACCCTCGCCGGCGCCATGGATGAATTCCGGGCCGCACTGGCCGCGCTGGTCGAACACGCCCAGCCCGACGTCGTGCTGGTCATGGGCCGGTTGGCGGCGCAGGCGCTGCTGGCGTCCAGCGAGCCCTTTGGCACCTTGCGCGGCCGGCCGCATGGGCTGAACGGACGCACCACCGTGGTGGTGACGCATGACGCGCCTTACCTGCTGCGCTGCCCACAGGACAAGGCCAAGGCCTGGGACGACCTGTGCCTGGCCATGGGCCTGGCAGCGCGCGCGGGCTGACTTGGCGGTTCTTACAATCAGGGCATGACCTTTCTTGACATGCTCGGCGCCGCAGAGCGCCAGAACCAGTCCATGCTGTGCGTCGGGCTGGACCCCGATCCGGCGCGGTTTCCCGGAAAACTCAAGGGCGACGCCCACCGGATTTACGATTTTTGCGCCGCCATCGTCGATGCGACCGCCGACCTGGTGATTTCCTTCAAGCCGCAAATCGCCTACTTTGCCGCCCACCGCGCCGAAGACCAGCTGGAGCGCCTGATGGAGCACATGCGCCGCAGCGCGCCGCAGGTGCCCATCATCCTCGACGCCAAGCGCGGCGACATCGGCAGCACCGCCGAGCAATACGCCATCGAGGCCTTCGAGCGCTACGGCGCCGACGCGGTCACGCTGTCGCCCTTCATGGGCTTTGACTCGGTCGCGCCTTACCTGCAGTACCAGGGCAAGGGCGCTTTTTTGCTGTGCCGCACCTCCAACCCCGGCGGCGACGACCTGCAAAGCCAGCGCCTGGCGTCGGTCGAAGGCCAGCCGCTGCTGTACGAGCACATCGCCCGGCTGGCGCAAGGCCCGTGGAACCTCAATGGCCAGCTCGGGCTGGTGGTCGGCGCGACCTATCCGGCGGAGATTGAAAACGTCCGCGCCATGGCGCCTTTGCTGCCGCTGCTGATCCCCGGCGTTGGCGCGCAGGGCGGCGATGCCGTGGCCACGGTCAAGGCCGGCTGGCGGCCGGATGCGCCGATCATCGTTAACTCGTCGCGGGCCATCTTGTATGCCTCGTCAGGTGACGACTTTGCCGGGGCCGCGCGGCGCGAAGCGCTGAAGACGCGCGATGTGCTGAAGGCTGCCCGGGGCTGAACCCCGGGGTGGATTCCTGTCATGCAACTCAAGTGGCTGGAAGACCTTGCCGCCCTGGCAAAAACCCGTAATTTCAGCCGTGCGGCCGAACTGCGCAGTGTCACGCACCCGGCCTTTGGCAGGCGCATCAAGGCGCTGGAAGCCTGGGCCGGCACACCGCTGATCGAGCGCGGCAGCAGCCCGGTCACCTTCACCGCGTCGGGCATCAGCCTGCTGGACAATGCCCAGCAGATGCTTCGCAGCGTGGGCCATGCCCGGGAGGAACTGCTGAATGCGGCAGGACGGCAGGACAACACGGTGACACTGGCCACCGGACGCACGCTGGCGCGCACCCTGGTGGCCGACTGGCTGGTCAAGCTGCAGCCGCTGCTGGACCAGGCAGGTGGCGAGTTCCGCATCCTGACACGCTCACTGGCCGATACGGCGCAGTTGCTGGAACGCGGCGATGCCGACTTCATGCTGACCTACCACCATCCGGTCCTGGCCTTGCAGCTCAATGCACGGCAATACGCCTATGTGTCCTTGGGGCGGGACCGGCTGGTGCCGCTGACGCGCGCCGATGCGCATGGTCAGGGCCTGCACCGCTTCGACAGCGGCTGTCCGGCGCCCTATCTGGCGTATGCCGGAACGCTGGCCCTGGGCCGTCTGGTGCAGGACCACCTGGCCAACCACCCGCAGGCGCCCGCCCTGCGCCGCGTCGTGGAATGCGACTCGGCCGATGCGCTGATTGAATACGCGCTCAAGGGCCTGGGCGTGGCCTGGCTGCCGTGGTCGATGGCGGTCGGCGCGGTCAAGGCGGGGCAGCTGGTGGCGGTGGGCGACAAGCGGCTGGAAATTGCGTTCGAGGTGCGCATTTGCCGCGCCAAGCGGCCGCTCAGCCCGCTGGCTGAAAGCATCTGGAACTCGCTCGAACCATGTTGAGCGCGTTTGCGTGCATTCCCCGAAAAAGCACCGTTCTGTGCTGTAGCGGCACCAGGCAGCACCCGGACACCCCGGACAATGGGCAGACTCATTTCATCCGGGATTTGCCATGGCCTTTTTGACTGGTTTTCGTTGTGCGGCGTTGTTGGGCAGCCTGGCGCTGCTGATGCCCGGCCCTGCGGCTGCGCAGGTTGACACCTACCCCAACAAGCCGGTCACGCTCGTGGTGGCCTATCCGCCCGGCGGCAGCACCGACCTGACCGGTCGAACCCTGGGGCTTGAACTGGCCAAAAAACTCGGGGTGCCGGTGGTGATCGAGAACATCGGCGGTGCTGCGGGTGCGATCGGCGCCCAGAAAGTGGCCAATGCCGCCCCGGATGGCTACACGCTGCTGGTCGGCGCCAACAACGAAGTCGCGATCAACCGGCTGGTTTCGGCATCCGTCAAGTACGAGCTGAAGGATTTCACGCCGCTGGGGCTGATTGCCTCGCAGCCGCTGGTGCTGGTGGCTTCGCAAAAATCCGGTGTCAAAAACGTCGGCCAGTTCCTGAGCCTGGTCAAGCAAAACCCGGGCAAGTTCAGCTATGGCTCATCGGGTGTCGGCAGCTCGCTGCACCTGGCCGGCGAAATGGTGAAAGACCAAGCGGGCCTGTTCATGACCCATATCCCTTACCGCGGCGTGGCGCCGCTGACCAATGACTTGCTGGGCGGCAACATCGATTTTGGCGTGTATGTGCTGTCCAGTGCGCTGCCTTTTATTCGCAGCGGCAAGCTGGTGGCGCTGGGCACGACCGAACGCAAGCGTTCGGCGGTGACGCAGGAGATTCCCGCGCTGGCCGAAACGCCCCAGCTCAAGGGCATCGACATAGGCACCTGGTATGTCCTGATGGGGCCGGCCCGCCTGCCCGCGCCAGTGGTGGCAAGGCTCAGGAAAGCCCTGGACGAGTCCTTGCAGTCGCCCGAACTTCGTAAAAAACTCGAAGACGCCAGTTCCACCCTCGCCCTGCCCGGGGTGGACCTGGACAAATTCCTGAACACCGAGGTGGCGAAGTACAAAAAAATCGTCGACTTCGCCAGGATCACCGAGTAACACTGCGTCTATCACTTTGGAAAAAAACCCTTGAAATTCCCTTCGTTCCCCTTTCGTATCCCCTTCGCGCTGTCCGGCCCCGCCGCCTTCTGCGGTGCGCTGTCCTTGGTTGCGAGCGCCAGCGTGCTGGCCCAGCCTGACAGCTACCCCAGCAAACCCATCACGATCGTGGTGGCCTACCCGGCCGGTGGCAGCACCGACCTGACCGGGCGTGTCCTGGGCCTGGAGTTGTCGAAAAAACTCGGGGTGCCGGTGGTCATCGACAACGTGGGTGGCGCGGGCGGCGCCATTGGCGCCCAGAAGGTGGCCAACGCCGCCCCGGATGGCTACACACTGCTGGTCGGCGCGAGCAACGAGATTGCGATCACCCGGCTGGTGTCGAGCGCCGTCAAGTACGACATCAAGGACTTCACCCCCATCGGCCTGATCGCCACCCAGCCGATGGTGCTGGTGGCGTCGCAAAGCTCGGGCGTGAAAACCGTGGAGCAGTTCATGCGCCAGGTCGCCCAGAACCCGGGCAAGTACAGCTACGGCAGTTCCGGGGTCGGCACCGCCCTGCATCTGGCCGGCGAGATGGTGAAAGACCAGGGCGGCCTGTTCATGACGCACATCCCGTACCGCGGTGTGGCGCCCCTGGCCAACGACTTGCTGGGCAACAACATCGACTTCGGCGTGTTCGTGCTGTCCAGCGGGTTGCCGCATATTCGCAGCGGCAAGGTGGTCGCGCTCGGCACCACCGAAGCCAAACGTTCGCCGATGACGACCGATATCCCGGCGCTGGCCGAGACGCCCAAGCTCAAGGGCATCGACATCAACATCTGGTTCGCGCTGATGGGGCCTGCGGGCATGCCGGCGCCGGTGGTTGCCAAACTCAAAACCGCCCTGAACGAGTCCCTGCAGACGGCGGCATTGCGCAAGAAGCTAGAAGACTCGGGCTCGACCGTCTCGCCGCTCAATGGGAACATGCCGGCTTTCCTGAAGCAGGAAACCGCAAAATACCAGCGCATTGTCGACTTCGCGAAGATCAAGGAATGAGTGCCTCATCCCTGCAGTTTCATCTGCCCAAACCCGACATTGATGCCTGGCGTGCCGGCAACACCGGCGTCGAAGGCGTCTGGCAGTTCGACTCCGGTGTGGCCGGCCGCGAGGTGCTGATCACCGCGCTGGTTCACGGCAACGAACTGTGCGGCGCCTGGGCGCTCAAGGGCCTGCTCGAAGCCGGCGTGCGGCCGGAACAGGGCAAGCTGACGCTGGCGTTTTGCAACCTGGCGGCGTTCGACCGGTTTGACCCAGCCCACCACGACGCCTCGCGCTTTGTCGACGAAGACCTGAACCGTCAGTGGCAGGACGACCGCATGGACAGCGGCACCACGCTGGAGCGCTGCCGCGCCGCCGCGCTGCGCCCGTTCGTTGCCCGCGCCGACTGGCTGCTCGACCTGCACTCGATGCACGAACGCGCCGCGCCGCTGCTGCTGGCCGGCCTGCAGGCGCGCAACCTCGAACTGGCCAAGCTGCTGCGCACGCCGGAATACATCGTGGTCGATGCCGGCCACAAGGACGGGGTGCGAATGCGGGATTTCGGGCGCTTCGGCATGCTGAACCCCGAAGGGGACGGTGCGCAAACCCGGTCCCTGCTGCTGGAGTGCGGCTTTCATGGCGATGTGTCCAGCCGAACGGTGGCCCAGGACATGTGCGTGCGTTTTCTGCAAGCGGCCGGAACATTGCCAGATGGCACATTGCAGCAGCTGTTGCCGGACTGGCTGCAGGGCGACTGCGAGCGCCAGTGGGCGCTGGAAGTGACCGGCCCGGTCGTGGCCCGCAGCGCAAACTTTCGGTTCACCGAGCCTTTTCAAGGCCTTGAATGCATTGCCAAGGCCGGCACGGTGATTGGTTGGAATGACCTGGAACCCGTGTCCACGCCTTACGACGATTGCGTTCTGGTCATGCCCTCCGTCCGCCAGGCCAAAGCCGGCGTCACCGTGGTTCGTTTCGCCCGCCGTCACCCCTTGTGAGGCGGCAAGCTGTTGCCAGGCTGTCGTGTTTGGGCAGCCGGGCAGGCAGGCACGCACCGGCTGGCGTCAGCGTCTGCTGGTCAAGACGCCAGGCAGGAAACGCAGCACTTTGCTCAGTCCATCCCGGCCGCTGGCCGCACGGTACAGCAGCGCGCTGCCCAGCGTCGAGCCCGCGGTGCGGACCAGACACGACCGGCTGCGGCGGGATGCCATCAGCACGGCGACACCCGCCCCCAGCACCAGCAAGTGCTCGCCGGGAAAGCTGGGCCTGTTGTCGTCGAATTCCTTCAATTGTTTGAGGGACGGAATTTTGGGGGAGGAGGGGGAGTCGTTTTGCATAAGGCATTGAGCTTAGACAGGCAGAAATCCCGTGCTTGTCGGACGAGGGCGCAAAAGCGTGTCTGCCCCCGTCAGAACTGGGCCAGCGGCTCAGCGCTGCCTGAGCCGTCCGCCCAGCATCACGCAGGCCAGCGCGGCCACCAGCATCGCAATGCCAGCCCACTGCCAGGGCGTCACCGTCTCGCCCAGCACCCCCATGCCGGCGGCCAGGCCAACCACGGGCACACCCAGGCCAAAGGGCGAGACGCGGTTGGCTGGGTGGCGTTTGAGCAGTCCGGTCCACAGGCTGTAGCCCACCACCGTGGCCACCCAGCCCAGGTAGGCGATGGACAGCCAGCTGCTCCAGCCGGCTTCAAGCCACTGCCAGCGCACGGCCGGGTCGTCGAAGGCCCACGACAGCGCGATGAAAGGCAGGATCGCCACGCCGCCACTCCAGACCACAAAGGCAATCGTCGAGTAATGGCTGGAGACCTTTCGCAGCTGCCGCGCCACGATGTTGGACGCTGCCCACATGGCCGCAGCGCACAGCGTCAGCGCAAAGCCGGCGACCGTGGTGCCGCTGGCCGCGCCCGGGCTGGCATAGTTGTAGCCAAAGCAGGCCAGACCCAGCGCCGCCAGCACCATGCCCGCCTGCAGCGGCCGGCTGGCGCGCTCCTGCAACAGCACAAAACCAAACAGCGCGGTAAAAAACACCTGCGTCTGCAGCAGCACCGACGCCAGCGCCGCCGTCATGCCGATCTTCAGCGCGATGAACAGGATGCCGAACTGTCCGACACCCTGGAACAGCCCGTACAGCACCACCCATTTCCATGGCACCTGCGGCGGCTTGATGAACAGCGCCAGTGGCAGCCAGGCAAAGGTGAACCGGGCCACGCCCAGCTGGAACGGCGTGAAGTCCCGCAAGGCAAATTTCATGGCGACAAAGTTCACGCCCCAGACCATCACCACGACCAGCGCGGAAGCCAGGTCGCGGCCACTCAGGCGCGCGGCGTTCAAGACTGACCGCCGCAGCGGGTTGGGGCCAGGGTGAAAACGCGCAAAGGCAAAGGGCAGACGGACATGGTGGGTGCGGAAAAAGGGTTGAAGAAGGGGCGCGCGGGAAAGGTGGTGGCAAGCCGATGGGCCTGTGGATTATTCCCCACCCGTGGTTTTTGGCGCAGGAGGCAGTGCGGGCCCCGTCCGGACACCGCTTCATTTCCTGTCGAGGGCGGACACAACCCATGGTTTATTGCATTGAAAACCAGGCCGCATCGCCGGAAAAACGCGGCGAATCTGCTAACCTTTTGGAGGTTCAGTTACTTTTTTTGAAAGGCTCATCCATGTCCAACGACAGCCCCACCCTGGTTCAGACACAGGAACGACTGGTATCTGCCATCCGTTCGGAAATATCCGACGCCGAGGAGACCTTGTCGGCCACGGCCGACCAGGCAGGAGAAAAAATGGCCCGGCTGCGCAGCCGCATCGAGAATCAGCTGCGCGAAGCCAAGTTCCGCCTGATCGATGCCGAAGAGGCCCTGCTTTCCCGCACCCGCGAAGCGGCGCATGCCGCCGACAACTATGTGCATGAGTCGCCGTGGACCGCCATCGGCGCGGCGGCGTGTGTCGGCGCAGTGCTCGGCCTGCTGCTGGGCCGGCGCCTGTAAGGAAAAAAGCGACGGCGTTCTGGTTGCCGGTCTTCCGCTGCCAACCGGCGTCGGGAATATCGTGAAGGCCTGTTGCGCACCGCGGCAGGCCTTCTGTCTTTCAGCTCTGGCAGGCGTGCCACGCCAAGGCGGGTCGCCAGTGCTGCAAAATCCGCGTCGGGACTGGAAATTCACACGTGCGCAGGTCGCAGAAAACTTGCTGTTCTCTTTTCTGTCATTGCGGACTGAGCCTGCCCCGGGCTTGATCCGGGGCCGGGATGACAGAGGCTGATGTGTTGCGCTTTAACCTGGAAAGCGACCTGAGTGGTTACAGAATTTAAAAAAATAATGCCTGTAACGCTTGCTGGGTGTGCGCAAGCCGCTATTGAATCAGGAGTGTTTAACGGCGCTCTTGTGGCCAAGCGCTGCTGGATCAACCGCCCCGGAGGCGCGCTGGAAGCCCGACGACGCCTGCATCAGGCTCAGCGTATAAGGCTCGGTCACGCGGCGGGCGGCAAGGTCGCTGGACGCCAGCACTTCCACCGTCTGGCCGCGCTGCATCACCATCAGCCGCTCGCACAAATGCGTCACCACTGCCAAGTCGTGGCTGACCATGATGAACGTCAGGTTGCGGCGCTGGCGCAGGTCTTCGAGCAGGTTCAGCACCTCCGCCTGGACTGACGCATCGAGCGCTGAGGTCGGCTCGTCGAGCAGCAAAATCTGCGGCTCCAGAATCAGCGCGCGCGCAATCGCAATGCGCTGGCGCTGCCCGCCCGAGAGCTGGTGCGGGTAGCGAAAGCGAAAACCCGGGCCGAGGCCGACTTCATCCAGCGCGCGTTCAATGCGCGTTTCGGCGTCTGAAATGCCGTGAATCGCCAGCGGTTCGGCCAGCAGCCGGTCCACCGTCTGGCGCGGATGCAGCGAGCCGTACGGGTCTTGAAACACCATCTGCACACGGCGGCGAAACGCCTTGCTGCCCGGCGTATGGCTTGCGCCGTCGCCGGTCAATTGCACCGTGCCCGATTCCTTCGGTGCCAGGCCGCAAATGGCACGCAGCACGGTTGATTTGCCCGATCCCGATTCGCCGACGATGCCGAAGCTCTCGCCCGGCGCGACGCTGAACGACG
>JBBSRS010000093.1:0-8341 GCA_038242795.1 Burkholderiales bacterium | reverse complement strand
CACACGAAGTGGCAAGCGTGGGGGCCAGAACATGCAGGGTGTTGTTGGGCTCGGCCACGCCGTCGCGGGAAAGCTGGCAGGCGACGATGGCGGGCCGTTACCAGCGCCTCGAGATGGAAGACCGCATTGGCGCTGGCCAGCCATCGGGCGAAGCGGTCCACCTGGCAAACAATGGCTTGCCCACCGTCCGGCGGGTGGACATGAACCACCAGCCCAGGTCCTGCGTCATCGCGCCGCCGCTGCTGGCGGCCATTGCCGAACGGGTGGCGCGCGGCGAGCAGTCGATGATTTTTTTGAACCGACGCGGCTATGCGCCGGTGCTGGCCTGCCACGACTGCGACTGGAAAAGCGACTGCCCGCACTGCAGCGCCTACCGCGTGTTCCACAAGGTCGACCGCACGCTGCGCTGCCACCACTGCGGCTTCACCGAGCGCGTGCCGCGTGCCTGCCCCAACTGCGGCAATGTGGACATCGCCCCGGTCGGGCGCGGCACCGAGCGGCTGGAAGAACATCTGGCCGAATTGCTGGCCGATGTGCGGCGGCCCGATGGCGAGCCGGTGCGCATTGCCCGCATCGACGCCGACAGCACGCGGCTCAAGGGCGCGCTCGAATCGCAGCTGGCCCGCGTGCATGCCGGCGAGGTCGATGTGCTGGTCGGCACGCAGATGATCGCCAAGGGCCACGACTTTCGGCACATCACGCTGGTGGCCGCCGTCAACACCGACAGCGCATTGTTTTCCAGCGACTTTCGCGCGCCCGAGCGCCTGTTCAGCCTGTTGATGCAGGCGGCGGGCCGCGCCGGCCGCGATGCCCGGCACAGCGCCGCCAGCGAGATGTGGGTGCAGACCTTTCACCCCGACCACCCGCTGTTCGAAGCGCTCAAGCGCCACGACTACCCGGCCTTTGCCACCCGCGAACTGGCCGAACGGCAGGCCGCCGGCCTGGCGCCCTTCGGTTTTTCAGCGTTGATCCGGGCCGACGCCAAGACGCAGGACGTCGCCCAGGGCTTCCTCAACGCCGCAGCCGAGGCCGCCCGGCTGCAGCAGTTGCCGGGCCATGACCATGTCACGCCCTACCCGGCCGTGCCCATGACCATCCAGCGCGTCGCCGATGTCGAGCGCGCCCAGATGCTTGTCGAAAGCCCGTCGCGCAAGGCGCTGCAGGGCTTTCTGGCCGCATGGCAGCCGGTGCTGTTCGAAACGCGCCGGCAGGCGGAATTCAAAAGCCTGGTGCGCTGGGCAATTGACGTGGACCCGATCGCGATTTGATCAGCAGCATCGGCCACGCGGTGCTGGTTTGCCGCGCTACAGGTTTCAAGGCGCGATCGCAGGGCCTGGCGGGTGGACCACATGCACCTCGCGCTGCGGAAAGGGAAACGAGCAGCCGCCCTGCTCCAGCCCCTCCTTGCAGCGCTGGATCAGGTCGAGCTTGGTGTCCCACCAGTCCGTGCGGGACGTCCAGACGCGGAACAGGATGTTGACCGAGTTGTCCCCCAGGCTGTCCACCTTGATCAGCGCTGCCGGGGTTTGCAGGATGCGCGGCTCCTCCAGCGCAATCCGGTGCAGGATGGCCAGTGCCGCATTGATGTCGTCGCCATAGGCAATGCCGTAGGCCTCGTCGATGCGGCGGATGTCCTGGTCGGTCACCGACAGGTTGACGATGGTCTGGCCCCAGATTTTTGAATTTGGAATAAAAACAACCGGTCCGTCGGGCAGGTGGCCTTTGCACAAGAAAAACCCGACGGAGTCGATGACATAGACCTGCCCCTCCAGCTTGACCGCATCGCCGATCTTGAACGGGCGAAAGGACAGGATTATCACCCCGGCGGCCACGTTGCTCAGCGTTCCCTGCAGGGCCAGGCCAATCGCCAGCCCGGCGGCCCCCAGCAGGGCGATCAGGCTAGTGGTTTCCACGCCGAAGCGGTTCAGCACGGCAATCATCGTGAACACCAGCACCGCGACGCGGGCTATTTTTCCCGGCAAGTGGTGAAACACCGGATCGATCCTGGAGGCCTTGCGCATGGCGCCATTGATGACCCGGTTGAGCCAGCCGGCGATCAGGTAGCCCACGACCAGGGTGACGATGGCGCCCAGCACGTTCATGCCGTAGGTCAGCAAGTAGCCGGTCAGGAGTTCGAAGCGGGTGGTGATTTGCGCATTCATGTCTGGTGGATTCCGTTTCCGTTGGGGTCAACGCCGGAAATTGGCGTGATGCGCCACAGCATAGCCAATGCGGAAACAGCCCCGGAAAATCAGCCGGCCGGTTGAACGCCGTACACCAGTCGCCGTTGTTGCGACGGTGCCCAGGGCCTCATGCGAGGCGCTTGCCCTGGAATGAATCGCAGGCATGCAACTGGAAGACCGAATTCGGCCCGCGCGGAAAGACCGGCGACGGCAGCGGCCTGAGGCCCAAACGCGGCTTGGCCACGGGCAGCGCCAGGTCGCTGGAGGCTGCGGCGCTCACCAGGTCATGCAGATTTTCCGAATTGAAGGCACGCTTGCAGGCTTCGTGGAAATCAACGGCAAAATCGTCACAGGCAGACCCGGTGCGCGGTTTGGGAGGCGACGCCTCGAAGAACTTGACCACATCCAGGACGGTGAATTTTTTCAGGTCGCCATCAACCTGGTAACCGCCACCAGGCCCCTTGAAGGAGCAGACCAGGCGGTGTTCGCGCAGCACCCGCAAAATGCTTTCGAGACCGGCAAGCGACACGCTCAGGGCCTGCGCCACTTCCCGGGCGGGAATGGGCTGGCGAGCGCCTTTGGCAGCGATGTAAACCAGCGACTCAACGGCAACTCGCGTTCTTTTGGGAATCAACATGATGGGCCTTTCGGTTTTGAGTAGATATTAATGCGTAGCTTAACGCTAAACCTACACAATTAAAACAGAATTATTTGAAAATAGTCGAAACAAATCGAATTTTTAAGTTATAAACAGTGAAATCTACGCAAATAACCATGCAAAAAACTACTCAAAGTGATTCTGTGCTGCCCCATACGCTTTTTCGAATTGGGGCGCTTGCAAAAATGACAGGGATTCCCGTGTCCACCCTGCGCATCTGGGAAGTCAGGCACCACGCCTTTTCCCCTTCGAAAACCACTGGAAAGCACCGGCTTTACAGTCAGCATGATGCGCACAGGGCAGACCTGCTCAAGCAACTCAGCCGGCAGGGACATGCCATCAGCACGATTGCACCATTGCAGACGGCGGCGCTGGAAAAAATGCAGCTGCCGCTCAAGCCACTGACCAGCCCCCCTGAAGCACCCAGTCAGGACGCCGGCACGGTGTCGCTGGCGGTGATTGGCGCGGGGCTTGCCAACCGTGTGGCGTCGGCAAAATTCATCCGGCAGTTTTTGGGCAGCAGCCTGCGGGTGACTGACAGTTTTTCAGATCTGGCGCAGGCAGGCCTCGCCGGTTTCCAGGAACCGCCCGAGATCCTGCTCGTCAAGGTCAACACCCTGCACGACAGCATCCGCAGCCAGATCCAGGAACTGGCGCTGAGGCAGCGCGTGGCGCATACGGTGGTGGTCTACAACTTTGCCCAGGAAGCGGTGGTGCAGGCGATGCGGGCGGGTGGTGCGCTGGTGCGGCGCGGGCCGGTTTCGGACTACGACCTGTCGGACCTGATCAGTTCGGTGATGCTGGTGGACACGGCCAAAAGTCTGGGCAGAATTCACCCCGACTCGCTGATTCCGGCGCGCAAGTACTCCGACGACACCCTGTCGCGGGTGGCGGCCATTTCAAGCAACATGCTGTGCGAATGCCCCAGGCACGTCGCCGAGTTGATCGCGCAACTGGCAAGCTTTGAACAATACAGTCAGGAATGCCTGAATAAGAACGAGGAGGACGCGCACCTGCACGCCCATCTGCATGCCGTTTCAGGCTCTGCCCGTGCGCTTTTCGAGCGCGCACTCGAAATGGTCGCCCAGCATGAGAACATCCCGCTGGTGGCCGATGCCCAACCCCTTGGTGCACAGATCGGTTAGATCGCCTGGCGACACGAAGATGAACCGCCACCGGAGGCATGCCTCAGGACGATGACAAGTGTCCGCGTCACGGCAGCAGTCAAGGGGCGCGACCCAGCGTAAAAAAGAACGAAGCCCCTTCATTGGGCGCGCTTTCGGCCCACACGCGGCCGCCGTGGCGTTCAATGATGCGCTTGACGGTGGCCAGGCCGATGCCGGTTCCCGGGAACTCCTCGGGCGAATGCAGCCGCTCGAAGGTGCCGAACAGCTTGGGGGCGAATGCCATGTCGAACCCAGCGCCATTGTCCCTGACAAAAAAGACGGCGTTGCCGTCCACACCCGGCGTGCCGCCAACGTCTATGCGCGCCAAAGGCTCCCGGGAGGTGAACTTCCAGGCGTTGTCCAGCAGGTTTTGAAAAACGACGGCCAGCAGGCGGGCGTCGCCCTGCGCGCTCAGGCCGTCCTGGATCTGCAGTGCGGCCTGGCGCGCCGGCTCCCGCTCGCACTGGTCGTGGCCGATGCGCCGGGCGATTTCGGAAAGATCGACATGCTCTGACTCGATGTGTTTGCGCGAAACCTGCGCAAGGCTCAGCAAGCCTTCAATCAGATCGCCCATGTGCTTGACGCCCACCCCGATGCGCGCCAGGTAATGCTTGCCTTTCTCACTCACCTGGCCGCCATCGACCTTCACCACCAGCTGGCTGAAGGCATGGATGCTGCTCAGGGGCGTGCGCAGGTCATGCGACACCGAATAGGCAAAGGATTCGAGTTCGCGGTTCGCCCGCTCCAGCTCGAAGGTACGCAGCATCACCCTCGCTTCAAGCTCGGTGTTCAGGCTGAGGATTTCCTGCCGCTGCTGCCTGCGCTCGGTGATGTCGCGCCCGACCGCCACCCAATGGGTGAACTTGCCGGACTTGCCGGCGATGGGCGCGATGTCGGCTTCCAGCCAGCGCTCGCTGCCATCCTTGGTGTAGATCACAATTTCCGCACGCACCGGCTTCCAGCTGGCCATGTCGGCGCGAATCCGGTCCAGTTCGGACTGCTGGGTGTTTGGCCCCCACAGCAGCTGGGAGGTATGGCCCAGCACGTCCTGGCGGCTGTAGCCGGTCTGGCGTTCGAAGGCCTCGTTCACAAAAACGATCCGATGGTCGCCCTGTTCCAGGGCTTCGGCTTGCGTGATGACGACGAGGTCGTTCAGGCGCGAAACCGCCGTTTTCAACAGCCGCAGCTGCGATTGTTCTTCGCGCTGCCGCGTGATGTCCTGAAAGTAAACCGCCAGCCCGTCTTGCGTGGGGTAGACATTGAGATGAATGCACAGGTTCAGCGGCGGGTAAAAGGCCTCAAAACGCGTGGTGCGCTGCTCCTGGAGGGCCAGGCGGCATTCGCGCTCCGTGCGGGTGCCCAGAGACTCGGGAAACTCCTGCCACAGGGTCTTTCCCAGAACAGCTTCGCGCCGACGCTTGAGCATGCGCTCGGCCTGGCCATTGAAAAAGGTGATCTTCCAGTCCCTGTCGATCAGGCAAAAGCCGTCGGTGATGCTTTCCAGCGTGGCGGTGAACTGGGCCTCCAGTGTCTGGGCGCGCTCCTCGGCCATTTTTTGCTCGGAAATGTCCTGAAACGCCCCCTGGAGGCGAACGATTTTTCCGCTCGCATCGCGCACTGCCTCGCCCATGGAACGCACCCAGATGTGCCGCCCGGTGGCCGTGCGCTTGGGCAGCACGAACTCATACGGAACACCGTTTTCGGCGCAGTTTTTCACGTGGTGGTCCACCAGCGGCCGATGCTCGGGGAAAAAGTAACTGATGCCCTCCTCCAGCGTAGGCGTGTAGCCGGGCGCCACATCGTGGATCAGGCAGTTCTCGTCCGACCAGCTCAGCGTGTGCTCCGGCAGGTCGATCGTCCATCCGCCGAGCCGCGCCACCCTGCCGGCCAGCCGGCCCATGGCGAGGTTTTTGTCCATCAGCTCGGCACGCTGCTTGAGTTCGTCAATATCGGTCAGCGTGCCTACCCAGCCCACGAGATGGCCGGCTGCGTCACGCTGCGGGACCGTGCGCCCCAGCACCCAGCGGTAGTGGCCGTCGGCGCGGCGCAACCGGCATTCCACCTCGCACACTTCGTTGCGGCCACGCGCCTGGGCCCACAGCGCGGCAACCTGCGCGCGGTCGTCGGGATGGACGGACCGGCCCCAGCCGCCGGACAGGCTGTCTTGCAGGGACGCGCCGGAATAGTCAAGCCAGTGCTGGTTGAAATGGGTGTGCTGGCCGTCGGGCTGCATCATCCAGACGATCTGCGGCAAGGCATCTGCCAGCAGGCGAAACGCCGCGTCGCCCGGGTGGCAGGCACCCCGCACTGGCCCGGAGTCGGCGGGTTCCCGGAGGCTGCCTGACACAGGAATCAGTTCGCTGCCTGGAATGCTCACGCGGTTTCCTTGGTTGCTTCGTGGCGAGATCTGCCGATGCCCCGGCAGGGCTCGAATGGCTTGCGGCTTTGCATCGGGTCTGGCATGCGGTATTGTGGGGCATCGCGCTTTGCATGCAACTCTTTGTCACAGCCGCGCCAAAGCTCCGGAAAAATTCCGGCATCGCTCAATCCTGCGGCCGGTCAGACCCGCTGCAGGCGGTCAGGTCACGGATTCGGCCATTGCAGGGGCGCATCATGCTCCGCACCGGCAACGCCCATGCAGCGGGCCGCTGCGCTTGGCAGGTGCCGTTACGCTAAGCTGCGCGCCATGGATTCACTGACCCAAATCGCGCTCGGTTCGGCCCTGAGCGTCGCCGTCATGGGTCGGCGCACCGCCGTCTGGAAGGCCGCGCTCTGGGGCGCCGTGGCGGGCACGCTGCCTGACCTGGACGCTTTCATCGACCAGGGCAATGCCATTTTGAACATGACGCGCCACCGCGCCGAAAGCCATTCATTGCTGTTTGTGACGCTGGCTGCGCCGCTGCTGGCTTGGGGCGTCAGCCGGCTGCATGGCGAAACGGCATGGTTCAGGCGCTGGTGGCTGGCGCTGTGGCTGGCCTTGTTCACCCATCCGCTGCTCGACACCCTGACGGTGTACGGCACGCAGTTGCTCCAGCCCTTCAGCGGCTATCCGTTCGCGGTGGGCAGCGTCTTCATCATCGACCCGCTCTACACCGTGCCGCTGATCGTCGGCGTGGTGGCGGCCTTGCGGCTCAATAGCCGGCGCGGCCTGCGCTGGAACGCGGCCGGCCTGGTGCTGAGCACGCTGTATCTGGGCTGGACCGTCGGGGCGCAGCAGCAGGCCACGCAGGTCGCGCGCGCCTCGCTGCAGGCCGAAGGCATTGCCGCCAGCGAACTGCTGGTCACGCCCGCGCCGTTCAACACCTTGCTCTGGCGGCTGGTGGCGACCACTCCCACGCAGTATTTTGAAGGCCATTATTCGCTGCTGGACGATTCCCCGCGCATCCGCTGGAGCGCGCATGACCGGGGCGCAGCGCTCATGGGCCGCTACGGCCAAGCGCCGTCCGTCGCCCGCATGGCGGCCTTCAGCCACGGGTTTTACCGACTTTCGGAATCCGGTGGCAACCTGTTTGTGACGGACCTGCGCATGGGCCAGGAACCGGCCTACACCTTCAATTTCAACCTGGGCAAGCCCGCTGACCTGGCAGCGGGCGGCACCGCGCCGACGCTGGAAAGCCAGCGGCCCGATCTGGCGAAGGCGCTGCCCTGGCTGTGGCAGCGCATGTGGGGCAAGGCATTGCCGCCGCCCTGACCACCTGCCACAGACGGAACTGACACCTGGTCTGGAAAAAGTTGCCTTCGGCAGCGCTCAGGCGTTGGCCGGGAGCGTCCCGGCCATCTGCTTGCGCCGGTAGTCGCCCTGGCGCTCGATCATCCAGCCGGGGTATTCGGCCGCCAGCGCGCTGGCGTCGCCAATCTGGCGCAACTCGTCGGGACTCAGCACAACGCCGGTGGCGGCAAGGTTGTCGGCCAGTTGCTCGGGCCGCTTGGCGCCGACGATGACGCTGGTGACCTGCGGCTGGTGCATCAGCCAGGCCAGCGCCACGCGGGCCACCGACACGCTTTTGGCTTCGGCGATCGGGCGCATGGCGTCGATGCAGTCCCACGCCTTGTCCTTGTTGACCGGCGGAAAGTCAAAGGCGATGCGGCGGCTGCCTTCCTCGGCCTGGCCCTGCTGGTCCTGCGCATGGCGGCTGTACTTGCCGCTTAAAAAGCCGCCAGCCAGCGGGCTCCAGACCATCAGCCCGACATTTTCGCTTTTCAGCATCGGGATAAGTTCACGCTCCAGGTCGCGTCCGGCCACGCTGTAATACGCCTGCAGCGATTCAAAGCGTGCCAGGCCCAGGCGCTCCGACATGCCCAGCGCTTTCATGATCTGCCAGGCGGCCCAGTTG
>JBBSRS010000092.1:0-8342 GCA_038242795.1 Burkholderiales bacterium | reverse complement strand
GGTCAGGATGCCCGACAGCATGGCCTTGTTTTCAGGCTTGAGCAGCGTATCGACCGTGCCGGCTGGCAGCGCGTCAAACGCGGCGTTGGTCGGTGCACACACGGTGAACGGGCCAGGGCCTTTGAGCGTCTCGACCAGTCCTGCGGCCTTGACCGCCGCCACCAGCGTGGTGTGGTCTTTGGAGTTGACGGCGTTGTCGATGATGTCCTTGGTCGGCAGCATCGAAGCGCCGCCCACCATGACCTGTGCAAACGAGGGCACAGCCGAAAACGACAGGGCCATGGCCAGGCCGATGGACGCGAGTTTGAATTTGGTTTGCATGTGAAATCCTTGAAATGAAGTTGAGGTGGGTAAAAGTTCCTCGCCTGTCGCCATCAAGATGGATTCGCGACGGGCTGCAATGAATACGGCACCAGACGCCTGGCGGATTCAAAAAACTTACCATTTGAAACAACTTGGTTAGTTTTACCCCTTTTCTTCATCCCTTTGGGCCAGCGTTCAGCGTCGACTGACGCCTGGTTTCAAGCGCTGCGCGCAAAAAATGCACGAACCGCCCGGGGATAGATCAGGTGCTCCTGCGTCAGGATGCGGGCTGCCAGCGTGTCGGCCGTGTCAAGGGGCAGCACCGGCACCGCTGCCTGCGCCAGGATGCGGCCATGGTCCAGTTCTGTCGTCACCTGGTGCACGGTGGTGCCGGCCAGCGTGCAACCCAGGTCGATGGCGCGCTGGTGCGTGTGCAGGCCGGCAAAGGCCGGCAGCAGCGACGGGTGGATGTTGACCAGCCGGCCGGCATAGTGCGCCACAAAGCCGGAGGTCAGGATGCGCATGAAGCCGGCCAGCACGACCAGTTGCGGCGCATGCACTTCGATGCGCGACATCAGAGCTGCGTCGAACGCTTCGCGCGACACAAAATCGCGGTGGTTCACCACATCGGTGGCAATGCCCAGGCTCCGGGCCAGCGCCAGGCCGCCAGCGTCCGGCTTGTTGCTGATGACGGCCGCCACGCGCACGCCCAGGGTGTCCGGCCAGTGTTCTTTTTGTGCGGTGCGGGCAATCGCGGCCATGTTCGAGCCGCTGCCTGAGATCAGGATGACGATGTTTTTCATTGTTCTAAGATTATCCCCATGAGACCACTGACCCCCCACGAAGCCCGGGTGCTCGCCACCCTGATGGAAAAAGCCCGCACCGTTCCCGACAGCTACCCGCTGTCGCTCAACACGCTGGTGCTGGGCTGCAACCAGAAAACCAGCCGCGACCCGGTGATGGACCTGACCGACGCCCAGGCGCAAGCCGCCATCGACACGCTGAAAACCCAAAGCCTGGTGTTCGAGGCCAGTTCCAGCCGCGTGCCGCGCTTCGAGCACAATTTCCAGCGCGGCTTTGGCGTGAGCGAGCCGCAGGCGGTGCTGCTGGGCCTGTTGATGCTGCGCGGGCCGCAGACGCCGGGCGAGTTGCGGCTGAGCAGCGAGCGCTGGTACAAGTTCGCCGACATCGCCAGCGTCGAGGACGCGCTGGCCGAACTCAAGGCGCGCGGCGACGACAGCGGCGCGCTGATGGTCGTGCAACTGGCGCGCGCGCCCGGCATGCGCGAGCAGCGCTGGGCGCATTTGCTGTGCGGCGAATCACTGCCAATGCCCTACCCGCAGGCCGGCACGGGCGATGAGGCGGTCAACCGGGAAACCGAGCCGGTTTCCCTGGGCCAGGCCGAACGAATGCAACAGCGTATTGAATTGCTTGAAAGCCAGGTGGCGCACCTGTATAAAGAACTCGGGCTGTCACAGGCCTGACAGTTCGGCACGCTGGTCCGTGCTAAAAATCAGACAACTGGAGACACCACCCATGGATTTAGCGTTTACCCCCGAAGAACAAACCTTTCGCGAAGAAATTCGCGCCTGGGTCAATGCCAACTTGCCGGCCGACATTTCGCACAAGGTCCACAACGCCCTGCGCCTGTCGCGTGACGACATGCAGCGCTGGGCCAAGATCCTCGGCAAAAAAGGCTGGCTCGGCCACGGCTGGCCCAAGGAATTTGGCGGCCCCGGCTGGAATGCGGTGCAAAAACACCTGTTTGAGGAAGAATGCGCGCTGGCCGGTGCACCGCGCGTCGTGCCCTTTGGCCCGGTGATGGTGGCGCCCGTCATCATGGCTTTCGGCAACGCCGAGCAGCAACAGCGCTTTTTGCCCGGCATCGCCAGCGGCGAAGTCTGGTGGTCGCAAGGTTACAGCGAGCCGGGCGCAGGCTCTGACCTGGCATCGCTCAAATGCAAGGCCGAGCGCCAGGGCGACAAATTCATTGTCAACGGGCAAAAAGCCTGGACCACCTTGGGCCAGTATGGCGAATGGATTTTCTGCCTGGTGCGCACGTCCAGCGAAGGCAAGCCGCAAACCGGCATTTCGTTTCTGCTGATCGACATGAAATCGCCTGGCGTCACGGTGCGTCCGATCAAACTGCTCGACGGCGAGTGCGAGGTGAACGAAGTCTGGTTCGACAACGTCGAAGTGCCGGCAGACAACCTGATTGGCGAGGAAAACAAGGGCTGGACCTACGCCAAATACCTGCTCGGCCACGAGCGCACCAACATCGCCGACGTGAACCGCTCCAAACGCGAACTCGAACGCCTCAAGCGCATCGCCAAGACCGAAGGCGTCTATGACGACCTGCGCTTTCGCGATGAAATCGCCAAGCTGGAAGTCGATGTGGTGGCGCTTGAAATGATGGTGCTGCGTGTGCTGTCGGCCGACAAGTCAGGCAAGAACTCGCTCGACATCGCCGGCCTGCTCAAGATCAAGGGCAGCGAAATCCAGCAGCGCTATGCCGAACTCATGATGCTGGCCGCCGGTCCGTTCAGCCTGCCCTTCATCGAAGAAGCCATGGAAGCCGGCTGGCAGGGCGACTTCCCGGGCGGTGTGGTGGCCGATGCGCCGCTGGCCTCGACCTACTTCAACCTGCGCAAGACGACGATCTACGGCGGCTCCAACGAAGTGCAGCGCAACATCGTCGCGCAGTTCGCGCTGGGTTGAGTGAACAAGATTTAAAGGACACACATCATGGATTTTGACTTCACCGACGACCAGACATCGCTGCGCGACGCCACACGCAAGTGGGTGGACAAGGGTTACGACTTTGAACGGCGCGGCAGCATCGTCAAGGCAGGCGGCTTTTCACGCGAAGCCTACGGCGAGCTGGCCGACCTGGGCCTGACCGGCCTCTACATTTCCGAGGACGACGGCGGCATCGGCATGGGACCGGTCGAAGGCATGGTCGTCATGGAAGAACTGGGGCGCGGCATCGTGCTCGAACCCTTTGCCCAGACCCTGATTGCCAGCGGCGTGCTGTCCGCGAATGCGCCGCAAACGGTCAAAGCCGCCTGGCTGCCAAAAATCGCGTCGGGCGAAAGCCTTGTCGTGCTGGCGTACCAAGAGCGCGGCGCACGCTACCATTTCGAGAAATGTGAAGCAAAAGCGGCGTCTGCGCAAGACGGATGGACGCTGACAGCTATCAAAAACATAGTGCCCGCCGGCGACCAGGCCGATGCCTTCATCGTTCCCGCGATGGCCGATGGCCAGATGGCGCTGTTTCTGGTGGAACGCACGGCAACCGGCGTCACGACGCGCGGCTATGGCACGCAGGACGGCGCCCGCGCCGCCGACCTCACGCTGGACAACGCACCCGCCACGCTGATCACGCTGGACGGTCTGGAAGCGCTGGCGCATGGCATCGACATCGGCATCGCCGCCACCTGCGCCGAAGCCGTCGGCGTGATGGACCGGGCGCTGGCGGTCACGGTCGAGTACATGAACACGCGAAAGCAGTTCGGCGTGGCCATCAGCAGTTTTCAGGCGTTGCGCCACCGTGTGGCCGACATGAAGATGCAGCTCGAACTCGCCCGCTCGATGAGTTATTACGCGTCGCTCAAGCTCAACGCGCCCGCAGACGAGCGCCGCCGGGCGCTGGCCCGGGCCAAGTACCAGCTCGGCGTGTCGATGCGTTTTGTCGGCCAGCAGGCGGTGCAGCTGCACGGCGGCATCGGCGTGACCGACGAATACATTGTCAGCCACTACTTCAAGAAACTGACGCAGCTCGAAATGACCTTTGGCGACACGCTGCACCAACTGGGCGAAGTCTCCAGCCGCATGCAGGACACGGCCGGCGTGTTCGCCTGACAAGCCTCTGGCCTGGCTGACGATGGGGCGCAAATGCCCTGTTGTCCAAGGTCAGGTCAGGCAATGGTTGACCGGCGCCATTTTGGGATGGCGCACCGGCTCGCCCAGCGATTCGAGCAGGTTGACTTCGATCGCCCGGCACAGCGTGTCGAGCGGCAGGTCGTTGGCTTCCAGGCCGAACGGCTCCTCGATTTCATCGCCCAGCGCATCCAGGCCGAAAAAGGTGTACGCGACGATGGCGACAACAAACGGCGTCATGAAGCCGATGGTGTCGACCAGGCCGAAAGGCAGCAAAAAGCAGTACAAATAAGCGGTGCGGTGCAACAGCAGCGTGTAGGAAAAGGGAATCGGCGTGCCCTTGATGCGTTCACACGAAGCAGCGGCGGCCGTCATTCCAGAAAGCGTGGTGTCGATGCTGACCGTCAGGCAGGGGTCGATCCAGCCCAGGCGCTGGCATTGCCCCAGTTCACGGCCCATGGCCAGCATCAGCGCATCGTGCTTGCTGGAAGCGGTTTGAAGGTGGGGCCATTCGGCACCAGGCACCCAGCGCCGCAGTTCGCTGCAGTCGGTCTGGTCGCGCAACTGCAGCCGCAGGGCATGCACGAAACCGATGGCGCGGTAGAGAAGGCGTTGGCGCGCGGCCTCGGCTTCGGGTGCTTGGGCAATATCGGCGGTGTGGATGAAACCCTGGCACTGGCGCGACAGCGAACGGCAACGCAGCACCAGTTCGCCCCACAGCTTGCGCCCTTCCCAGTAGCGGTCATAGGCCGTCGAGTTGCGAAATCCGAGGAAAATCGCCAAGGGTAGGCCCATCAATGTGAACGGGATCGTCGTCAGCGTGATTTTCAGTTCGAAAAAGTTGCCATGCACCACGGTCACCAGAACGGCGCTCAGCGTATTGACCAGCAGGGTCAGCCGGATTCGTTTCAGGATCGAGCCGCGCACCACGAAAAACAGCTTGACGCCCGAAGGCCGGTCGCGAACGATCATGGTGGCAATTGATAGGGAAAACCCTGATTTGACCACAGACCCGCTGGCGGCAATGCCCTGACGGGCCGCGCCGTCGCCTCAACTGAGCAGGCGCGAGGACTTGGGAACGTGCGCCATCAAAAACTCCATCTGGTCGGCCAGGATGCGGCGGTTGCGCAAGATGAAGTCTTCCCACAGGCTGGGCACATAGGGCGTGTAAAGCAGCGGCATGCGGGCCTGCTCGGGCGTGCGGTTGCTCTTGCGGTGGTTGCAGGCGCGGCAGGCGGTGACCACGTTCATCCAGGTGTCCACGCCGCGCTGCGCCAGCGGGATGATGTGCTCGCGCGTCAGGTCGTCCTCGCCCACATGGTCGGCGCAGTAGGCGCACACGTTGCGGTCGCGGATGAACAGCTTGCTGTTGGTCAGCCCCGGCACCAGATCGAAAGGGTTGATGCTGGGAACGCCCTTGGTGCCGATGATGCTGTTGACATGGATGATCGACTGCTCGCCGGTGATGGCGTTGTGCCCGCCGTGAAAGGTGGCGATGCGCGCGCCCGTTTCCCAGCGCACCTCGTCGGCCGCGTAATGCAGCACGGCCAGTTCGAGGCTGATCCAGGCTTGGGGCAATCCCTGGGCTGAGAGTTTCAGGACCTTCAAAACGAACCTCCATCAACATGGAAACACGGGGGCAAACGGTCAATGGGTCAATATACAGTGAAATGGTGAAAATGGTGTGAAAACTGCTTCTTCACCATTTCCTGCCTTTCATGGTTTGACACTCGGGCCGTGGCCCTATAAAACCGATAATCCATTGCATGAAAATTTTTCGCGGCCACCAACATCCCCAGCTGGCATCCGAGTGCGCCCTGACCATTGGCAATTTCGACGGCGTCCACCGGGGCCACCAGGCCATGCTGGCCCTGCTGAGTAACGAGGCGCGGCACCGGGGCGTTCCCAGTTGCGCCGTCACCTTCGAGCCCCACCCGCGTGACTATTTTGCGGAACTGGCCCGCAAGCCTGAACTGGCGCCCGCTCGCATCGCCACCTTGCGTGACAAGCTCAGCGAACTCGACCACTGCGGCATTGACCAGTGCGTGATCCTGCCCTTCAACGCCTGGCTGGCATCGCAGCCGCCCGAAGGATTCATCGAGGACGTGCTGCTCAAGGGCCTGGGTGCACGCTATGTCCTGGTGGGCGACGACTTCCGCTTTGGCCTGAAGCGCGCCGGCGACTACGCCATGCTCGACGCGGCCGGCAACCGGCTGGGGTTCGATGTGGCACGCATGAACAGCTACGAAGTGAGCCAGACGCGCGTGTCCAGTTCGGCGGTTCGCGATGCGCTGGCGCAGGGCGACATGGCCCGGACTTGCACCCTGCTGGGGCGGCCCTACAGCATTTCGGGCCATGTGGTGCACGGGCGCAAGCTGGGGCGCGACCTGGGCTTTCGCACGCTCAACCTGCGCTTTTCGCACTGGAAACCGGCAGCCAGCGGCATTTTTGCAGTGCTGGTGTACGGCCTGGACGACCAGCCCCTGCAGGGCGTGGCCAATCTGGGCATTCGCCCGTCGATTGATCCGGACGATGTCAACGGCGGCCGCGTGCTGCTGGAAACGCATTGCCTCGACTGGCCCGCCAGCCTGGGCGCGGAAGGGGCGTACGGTAAAATCATCCGCGTGGAACTGCTACACAAACTGCACGACGAATTGAAATATGACAGCCTGGAAAGCCTGAAAACAGGCATTGCCAAAGACTGCATTGACGCCCGTGCATTTTTTGCGCAATCAGCTTCAACGTCCCTGCACATTGAGACCACCCGTCAGACCACACGCGACCGAATTTAGAAGATCTTGTCGCTTCTGCCGTATCGCCTGCCCCCTGCCCTGCAGGCGAACGGCTTTCTTCTTGCCCCGTCCAGCGGCTCCGCCTTCTCAGGCTGCCCCCACAAAAAGCGCCCCAAAAGCGCCACCAAAGTAACCCAATGTCCGACACAAAACCCGATTACCGCAGCACCCTGAACCTGCCCGACACGCCTTTTCCGATGCGCGGCGACCTGCCCAGGCGCGAAGCCGGCTGGACCCAGGAATGGGAGGACAAAGGCATTTACAAAAAGCTGCGTGCCGCACGCTGCGGTGCGGAAAAGTTTGTGCTGCACGACGGCCCGCCGTACGCCAACGGCCAGATCCACATCGGCCATGCGGTCAACAAGATTTTGAAAGACATGATCGTCAAGGCGCGCCAGCTCAAGGGGCTGGACGCGGTGTATGTGCCGGGCTGGGACTGCCACGGCCTGCCGATTGAAAACGCGATTGAAAAGCTGCATGGCCGCAGCCTGCCGCGCGACGAGGTGCAGGCCAAAAGCCGCGCCTTCGCGACCGAGCAGATCGCCGGCCAGATGGCCGACTTCAAGCGCTTGGGCGTGCTCGGCGAATGGGACAACCCGTACCGCACGATGGATTTCGCCAACGAGGCGAATGAAATCCGCGCGCTCAAACGCATCATTGAGCGCGGCTTTGTCTACCGGGGCCTGAAACCCGTGTACTGGTGTTTCGACTGCGGCTCGTCGCTGGCCGAGTTCGAGATTGAATACGCCGACAAGAAATCGCAGACGCTGGATGTCGGCTTCAAATGCGCAGAGCCTGAAAAACTGGCCGCCGCGTTTGGGCTTGAAAGTCTGGCCAAAGACGCTTTCGCCGTGATCTGGACCACCACCGCCTGGACCATTCCGGCCAATCAGGCGCTGAACCTGAACCCTGAATTGGACTACGCGCTGGTCGATACCGAACGCGGCCTGTTGCTGCTGGCGTCTGTGCTGGTCGAAAAATGCCTGGAGCGTTACCAGCTCACCGGTACCGTGCTGGCCACGACGCAGGGCAAGCACCTGGCGCTGCTCAATTTCATGCACCCGTTTTACGATGTGGCCGATGACGCGGGAAACTTTGGCTACCGGCGCTTCAGCCCGGTGTTTCTGGCCGACTACGCCACCGCCGATGACGGCACCGGCATCGTGCATTCGTCGCCTGCCTACGGCGTGGAAGACTTTAACTCCTGCGTCGCCAACGGCATTGCCACCGACGACATCCTGAACCCTGTGCAGGGCAATGGCCGCTATGTCGATGAACTGCCGTTCTTTGGCGGCCTGAACATCTGGAAAGCCGCGCCGCTGGTGATCGACAAGCTGCGCGAGCATGGCCGGCTGTTCGCCACGCACG
>JBBSRS010000091.1:0-8432 GCA_038242795.1 Burkholderiales bacterium | reverse complement strand
TCATGACAAGCCCGGCCGGGCAATAAAAAAAGGACGCAGACGATGTTAGGTTTAATGCAGAACCAGCCCTTGCTGATTTCATCACTGATAGAGTTTGCCGCGCGCCACCACGCCGATGCGGAAATTGTTTCTCGCCGGGTCGAGGGCGACATCCACCGCTACACCTACAAAGAGGCGGCCCAGCGCTCACGCCAGGTGGCCCATGCACTGGATGCGTTGAACCTGCAGTTCAGCGACCGGGTGGCCACACTGGCCTGGAACGGCTACCGGCACTTCGAGCTGTACTACGGCGTCAGCGGCTCGGGCCGGGTGCTGCACACCATCAACCCGCGCCTGCACCCCGAGCAGATCGCCTGGATTGCCAACCATGCCGAAGACCAGGTGCTGTGCTTTGACCTGAGCTTCCTGCCGCTGGTGCAGGCGGTGCATGCCCATTGCACCACCATCAAGCACTACATCGCGCTGTGCGATGCCGACAAGCTGCCCGTGGATTCGGGAATTCCGGATTTGCAGAGCTACGAAAGCTGGCTGGCCCCGCAATCGTCTGATTACAGCTGGCCCGAATTCGATGAAAACACCGCGTCGAGCATGTGCTACACCAGCGGCACCACCGGCCATCCGAAGGCGGCGCTGTACAGCCACCGCTCCAGCACGCTGCATGCCTATGCGGCGGCCTTGCCCGATGTGATGAGCATCTCGGCGCGCGATGCGATTTTGCCGGTCGTGCCGATGTTCCACGTCAACGCCTGGGGCATTCCGTATTCGGCGGCGCTGACCGGCGCCAAGCTGGTGTTTCCCGGCCCGGCGCTGGACGGCAAATCGGTGTACGAGCTGATCGAGAACGAGAAAGTCACCTACGCCGCCGGCGTGCCAACCGTCTGGCAAATGCTGCTGACGCACATGAAACCTGCGGGTCTGCGGTTTTCAAGCCTGCGCCGGACGGTGATTGGCGGCTCTGCCTGCCCGCCGGCCATGATCCAGGCCTTCAACGACGACTACGGCGTGGAAGTGCTGCACGCCTGGGGCATGACCGAGATGAGCCCGCTGGGCACGCTGTGCACCCTGAAGAACAAGCACGACAGCCTGTCGGCCGAAGAAAAGATGAAGATCCGCCTCAAGCAGGGACGGGCCATCTACGGTGTGGACATGAAAATTGTGGACGGCACTGGCAAGGAATTGCCATGGGACGGCAAGACCTATGGCGACCTACTGGTCAAGGGGCCATGGATCATCCGCGAATACTACAAGGGCACAAGCGACCCGCTGGTCGACGGCTGGTTCCCCACCGGCGACGTGGCGACCATCGACGCCGACGGCTACATGCAGATCACCGACCGCAGCAAGGACGTGATCAAGTCGGGCGGTGAATGGATCAGCTCGATCGACATCGAGAACATTGCGGTCGCCCACCCGGCGGTGCTCATGGCCGCCTGCATCGGCATGGCACATCCGAAGTGGGACGAACGGCCCATCATCGCAGTGGTCAGAAAACCCGGCATGGAGGTGAGCCGCGAGGAACTGCTGGCGTTTTACGAAGGCAAGACCGCCAAATGGCAGATTCCCGACGACGTGGTTTTCGTCGATGCGATCCCGCTGGGCGCCACCGGCAAGATGCTCAAGACCCGGCTGCGGGAATTGTTGAAGGACTACCAGTTGCCGCAGCCCTGAAAGTGAATGCCAAAAGGCGTGCACGATTTCCTGCCAGCAGCAAGCGCCACAAAGCGCAGAGGTGGGCCCTGCATTCCAGCAGTGGCCATGGAACAGGCCAGCCAGCAAGTGCGACAGACGCAGTGTTTCTTTGAGAGGGCAGCGCAATATGCAAAGCGACAAACATCGACAAGTGCACTGCCCAAGCCAGCAGGGGCCGCGGAACCGGCTTTGCCGGGCTGCAGGCGCAGTGGCCCCCTCGGGGGGCAGCGAACCACACGAAGTGGGGAGCGTGGGGGCCACATCCACAGTCTCTCTAGCGACATCCAATAGGGGATTCCCTGAGAAGGCGCAAAGCCTTTTCCCCTAACCTGTGCCGGTGACCCGTTCCGCTCGCTTGCAGTTTCATAAATTATTCAGGAGACAAGGGATGACAACCCAGCGCTTTTTTGTTCGCCGGCATATTGCGATGGCTGTGGCCGCATCGGCCCTGCTGTATTCGGGCCTGAGCCTGGCACAGGCCCCTGCACCTGCCAAGGCGGCAGCGCCAGTGGCGGGTGCGGTCAACCTGAACCAGACGGTGAAAATCGCCTGGCTTGACCCCTTGTCCGGCCTGATGGCGGCGGTAGGGACCAACCAGCTCAAGAGCTTCCAGTTCCTCGCCGAACGTTTCAGCAAAAACAACAAGGCAGGCGTGAAGTTCGAGATCATCGGCATCGACAACAAGCTCAGCCCGCAGGAAACCACCAACGCGCTCAAGTCAGCCATTGACCAGGGCGCGCGCTATGTGGTGCAGGGCAACGGTTCTGGCCCGGCGCTGGCGATCATCGATGCGCTGTCCAAGTACAACGAGCGCAACCCCGGCAAGGAAGTGGTGTACCTGAACTATGCCGCCGTCGACCCGGACCTGACCAACAGCAAATGCGACTACTGGCATTTCCGGCTCGATGCCGACACCTCGATGAAGATGGAAGCGCTGACCGCTTTCATGAAGGACCAGGGCGACATCAAGAAGGTCTACCTGATCAACCAGAACTACTCCCACGGCCAGCAGGTGTCCAAGTTTGCGAAAGCCAATTTGGCCACCAAGCGGCCCGACATCCAGATCGTCGGCGATGACCTGCACCCGCTGGCGCAGGTGCGCGATTTCGCACCTTATGTGGCCAAGATCAAGCAGTCGGGTGCCGACACTGTCATCACCGGCAACTGGGGCTCTGACCTCTCGCTGCTGATCAAGGCCGCCAACGAGGCCGGACTGAACAATGTGAAGTTCTACACCTACTATGGCGGCGTGACCGGCACGCCCACCGCCATGGGCGCCGCTTCGGCTGGACGGGTCTACCAGGTGTCCTACAACCACCTGAACCTGGGCGGAGACATCCAGCAGGCCATGGCCGAATTCAAGAAGAAATTCAATGACGACATGTACACCGGCGCCATCTACCACGCCTTCACGATTCTGACGGAGGCCATGGCCCAGGCCAAATCGACCGAACCTGCGCTGGTTGCCAAGACCATGGAGGGCCTGCGATTCAAGAGCTTCAACGGGGAGGTCGAAATGCGCAAGACCGACCACCAGTTGCAGCAGGGCCTGTTCATCGACCGCTGGGAAAAAGCCGGCGGCAAGTACCCGTACGACGCCGAGAACACCGGCTACACCTTCGTGCCAGTGAAATACTACGAAGCCTATGTGGCCAGCACGCCAACCTCGTGCCAGATGAAGCGGCCTTCCTGACCAGGACGGTGCACGGCCATCGACCCAGTGCTGACAGGCCGGTTTTCATCTTCCAAGGCCCGACAAGCTCGGGCCTTTTCATTTAATTCGCGGGCACAACACGATGAATCTGGAGTTTTTCACCATCTCCATGCTCAATGGACTGAGCTACGGACTGCTGCTGTTCATGCTCAGTTCCGGCCTCACACTCATCTTCAGCATGATGGGCGTGCTCAACTTTGCCCATGCCTCCTTCTACATGGTCGGCGCCTATGTCGCCTACAGCCTGTCGCAGGTCATCGGCTTCTGGTGGTCGTTGCTGTTCGCGCCTTTGGTGGTATTTGCCCTGGGCGCAGCCTTTGAGCGCTTTTGCCTTCGCAAGGTCCACAAGTTCGGCCATGTGCCCGAACTGCTGGTGACCTTTGGCCTGTCTTACCTGCTGCTTGAACTGGTCCAACTCATCTGGGGGCGGGCGGCGGTCAACTATGTGCTGCCTGAAGGTCTGCAGGGCCCCCTGTTCACCGTGTTCGGCACCAATTTCCCCAAGTCCCGCGCTTTCATCATGTTCATCTCGCTGGCCATGCTGGCCGGCATCTGGCTGCTGCTCACACGCACCCGAATCGGGCTGGTGATTCAGGCGGCGCTGACGCATCCGGAAACAGTGGAAGCCCTGGGCCACAACGTGCCGCGGGTGTTCATGCTGGTGTTCGGCGGCGGGGCGGCGCTGGCCGGACTGGCCGGCGTGGTCGGCGGCAACGCCTTCATCACCGAGCCCGCCATGGCTGGTTCGGTCGGCGCCATCATCTTTGTGGTCGTGGTGGTGGGCGGCATGGGCTCGCTCAGCGGCGCTTTTCTGGCGTCCCTCCTGATTGGGCTGATCCAGACCTTTGCCGTGGCCATGGACCAGTCGCTGATGACGCTGCTGGGCCATTTCAATTACGTGGTCACGCCGGAATCCTTTGGCTACCCACTGCTCAAACTCACCATTTCGCAGGTGGCACCCATCCTGCCGTTTTTGTTTCTGGTGTTGATTTTGATCTTCCGGCCCAAGGGTCTTCTGGGTACGCGGGAAGGTTGAGGAAACCAGTTCATGACCACCACCACAATCACCCCCACCAAGCATTACCAGTTCAAACCCTTGAACATCGGCCGCTGGCTGGTCTGGTCGCTGTATGCGCTGCTGCTGATCGCAGCGCCGTTGCTGTTCAAAAGCAGCCTGGCGCTGACCATGCTGTCGCAGGCTGGGTACCTGGTCATCATCTGCCTGAGCTACAACATTTTGCTGGGGCAGGGCGGCATGCTGAGCTTCGGCCATGCGGTGTACGCCGGGCTGGGTTCCTTCCTGGCGATCCATGCGATGAACCTGGCGGCCAGTGGCCGCTTTTACATCCCGCTCAGCCTGATCCCGCTGGTGGGCGGGCTGTCGGGGCTGTTTTTTGCCGTGCTGCTCGGCTATGTCACCACCAAGAAAGCCGGCACCACCTTTGCCATGATCACGCTGGGCGTGGGCGAACTGGTGTTTGCCATGTCGCTGATGTTTCCCGAGTTTTTTGGCGGCGAGGGCGGCATCACCACCAACCGCAGCTATGGCAAGCCGGTGCTGGGCATCACCTTCGGTCCGCAAATTCAGGTGTACTACCTGATCGCCGTGTACTGTTTCTTATGCACCGCCGCCATGTTCGCCTTCACCCGCACACCTCTGGGACGGATTTTGAACGCGGTACGCGACAACCCCGAGCGCGTCGAGTTCATCGGCTACAACACCCAGCGCGTGCGTTATTACGCCTTCATCATTGCGGGCTTCTTTGCCGGCATCGGCGGGGGGCTGGCCGCCATCAACTCGGAAATCGTGACCGCCGAGGTGGTCAGCGGCGTGCGCTCGGGCAGCCTGTTGCTGTTCACCTTTCTGGGTGGCGCCACCTTCTTTTTCGGACCGATCATCGGCGCCGGGCTGCTGGTGCTGGCGCTGATCCTGCTCTCGGAGTTGTCAATGGCCTGGCTGCTGTATGTGGGCCTGATCTTTTTGTTCATGGTGATGTATGCGCCCGGCGGTCTGGCCAGCCTGCTCATGATGAACCTGCGGGTCGCTTCGTTTGGCAAGCTCAGGCAATTGTGGCCAGCCTACCTGGCGCTGGCCGTCACTGCCTTGGCGACATTGATGGGCGCCGCCTCCATGGTCGAGATGCTGTACCACCTGCAACTCAACGCCGCGGTCGGGCCGGAGTTGAAATTCATGGGGTTGACGCTCAATGCCACCCAGTCTGGCACCTGGATCGGTTCTGCCCTTGTTTTTCTGGTGGGCCTGGGGCTGTTCGAGCTGGCCCGCCGCAAGTTCCGGAGGCAATGGAGCCGAGTCCAGGACGAGATTGAAACCGAGATCAAGCGCCGGGAGCTGCTATGAAATTTGACAGTGCTCCGCCCGCCAGCCCTGCGCTGGAGCTTAAAAACCTGCGAAAAAGCTTTGGCAAGACCGAGATCATCCGCGGCATCAACCTGGCCGTGACGCCCGGCGAGCGGGTCGCCATCATCGGGCCGAACGGCGCTGGCAAGTCCACGCTGTTCAACCTGATCAGCGGGCGCTTCGAGCCCAGCAGCGGCGACGTGCTGCTGGGTGGCCAGCGCATCAACGGCAAGAAACCGTTCGAGATCAACCGCATGGGGCTGTCGCGCAGCTTCCAGATCACCAACATCTTTCCCAAGCTCAGCGTGTTCGAGAACCTGCGCTGCGGCGTGCTGTGGAGCCTGGGCTACAAGTACACCTTCCTCAAATTCCTGGCCAACCTGCACGATGCCAACGCCCGGGCGGAAGAACTGATGGCCATGATCAAGCTCGACAAAAAGCGCGATGTGCTGGCGACCAACCTGACTTACGCCGAGCAGCGCGCGCTGGAAATCGGCATCACGATTGCGGGCGGCGCCGGCGTGATCCTGCTCGACGAGCCGACGGCGGGCATGAGCCGCTCCGAGACCAGCCGCTTCATCACCCTCATCAAGGACGTCACGGTGGGCAAGACGCTGCTCACCGTCGAGCACGACATGGGCGTGGTGTTTGGACTGGCCGACAAGATCGCCGTGGTGGTCTATGGAGAAATCATTGCCTACGACGTGCCCGAAGCGGTGCGCGCCGACCAGCGGGTGCAGGAAGCCTACCTGGGCTCGTCGGTGGCAGATGCGCAAGGGCAGGGACACTGACATGCAACATGACCTCAAGGGCGGCGCCGCTGCTTCCATGCTCAAACTCACCGACCTGCATGCCTACTAGGGCAAGAGCCACGTGCTGCACGGCGTTTCATTCGACGTCCGGCCGGGTGAAATTGTGGCCTTGCTGGGCCGCAACGGTTCGGGCCGCTCGACCACCGCCAAGGCCATCATGGGGCTGGTCGATTGCAAGGGTTCCATTGTCTGGAAAAACGCCGAAATCGTTGGCAGGAAGGCCTACCAGATTGCCCATCTCGGCCTGGGTTATGTGCCCGAGAACCGTGACATCTTCCCCAAGCTGACGGTCTACCAGAACCTGTTGCTCGGCCAGAAGGGTTCGGGCAAGGGCTCGCGCTGGTCGTTCGACGACATGTACGCTTTGTTCCCCCGGCTGCGCGAGCGCCAGCACACCGAAGCCGGGGTGCTCTCAGGGGGTGAGCAGCAAATGCTCACGCTGTGCCGCACGCTGATGGGCGACCCGGACCTGATCATCATTGACGAGCCCACCGAAGGGCTGGCGCCCAAAATCGTCGAGCTGGTCGGCCAGTACCTTCAAACCCTGAAGGCCAAAGGCATTTCGGTGCTGCTGATCGAGCAGAAACTGACGATTGCGATGGCCATTTCGGACCGGGCGCTGGTCATGGGCCACGGCAGCATCGTGTTCGACGGCACACCCGACAGCCTGCGCGCCGATGCCTACATCCGAAAGGAGTGGCTTGAAGTGTAACCAGCGGGGAAGCTTTGTCACGACAGCGACAAAAACCGGGTAAACCCGCATCCTTCACACTTTATGGTCCTTGCAAGCTTCCCTACAATGAGAAAAGAACGGTCGTACTATTTTTGTCCGTGTGGCCAGAAGTCAGTCCCGGCCCAGCGCCCTTTGAAACGTCAGTATTGAAACTTCAATCAAGGAAAGAACCAACCCATGACAACCCTCTACGAAGTTCACGGCTCGGTGGCGCTGATCACCATGAGCAATCCGCCCGTCAACGGCCTGGGCCATGCCACACGGCTGAGCATCACCGACAACCTGCAAAAGGCCAATGACGACGACGCGGTCAAGTCCATCGTCATCACCGGCGCCGGCAAGGCGTTTTCGGGCGGCGCCGACATCAAGGAGTTCGGTTCGCCCAAGGCCCTGCAGGAGCCCAACCTGCTCAGCGTCATCCTGGCGATTGAAAACTCGTCCAAACCGGTGGTGGCCGCAGTGCATTCAGTCTGCATGGGCGGTGGGCTGGAACTGGCGCTGGGGTGCCATTACCGCATTGCCGCACCCGCCTGCAGCGTCGCGCTGCCCGAAGTCAAGCTTGGCCTGCTGCCGGGCGCGGGCGGCACCCAGCGTTTGCCGCGCGCCCTGGGGGTGGAGCCGGCGCTCAACATGATCGTCAGCGGCGAGCCCGTCAAGAGCGAAATGCTGGCACAAATCCCGGGCCAGAAGCTGTTTGACAAGATGGCCTCGTCGCCCGAAACCCTGGCGGACGAGGCCTTTGCCTTTGCCCAGGCGATGGCCGACATGCGGCCTCTGCCGCTGGTGCGCAACCTGCCGTGCAAGCACCGCAATGGCGATGCCTATTTCCAGTTCGCGCGCAACATGGTCAAGGGCATGGCCAAGAACTTCCCCGCGCCGCTCAAGTGCGTCGATGCCGTGGAGGCGGCGACGAAGCAGAAATTCGACGAAGGCATGCGCATGGAGCGCGAGCTGTTCACCAACCTGATGTTCACGCCTGAAAGCCGGGCACTGCGCCATATCTTCATGGCCGAGCGCGCAGCATCAAAAATACCGGACGTGCCAGCAGATACGCCACAACGTGCGATCAACTCAATAGCAGTCATCGGCGCCGGCACCATGGGCGGCGGCATTGCCATGAATTTC
>JBBSRS010000090.1:0-8467 GCA_038242795.1 Burkholderiales bacterium | reverse complement strand
TGGTGGGGAATGTGCCCCCACGCTTGTCGCTGCGCGTACTGCGCTGCCCCCCGAGGGGGCCGCTGCGCCTGCGGTCTGGCAAAGCCAGTCCCGCGGCCCTGACTGGCAAACAGGCCTGTTCAACGCTCGTTACTTTGAATAATGTGCTGCCCAAGAGCTGAACTTCGCTTGGGCTAACGCAGCGCGGCGTTCAGGCCACGTCTGCCGGCATGGCGGCGCCGCATTGCCAGCACTGCTCGAAGCCGCCCTCGACCGTTTCTCCGCAAGTGCACACCCAACGCCGCTGCGGCATGTTCTGCAGCGCATTTAGCAAGGCGCGGGCGCCTGTCTCTTCATGATCGTGGGTCAGCCAGATTTCCGGCTGGCACTGGTCGGGCGGCAACTCGCCGGCCACGCTGCCCAGGAAATAGCGCTGCACGCTGGCCGAATAGCCGGCCTGCTGCAGCGCGTCGGTCCACAGCGCGGCAATGGCAATGTTGGGGGCACGGGTCAGGCGAAGCATGCGGGCAGTGTACGCCGGAATCAGGCAACTCCTGAATTGATAGCTGTTAGCGTATGCTGGATGTGCGAAAACGGCTTTTTTCACTTAAAACTTATAGCTGTTAAAGCTTTCGGTTCGCTAGCTTCAGATTCTATTTTTGGGCTTTGAGTGGGTTTTTCTGTGTTTTGAGGGGTGAGCGCCTGCCCGGCGGGGGGTGGCTTTCTTTTCGGGCAAAAAAGAAAGTCACCAAAGAAAGTTGCCCTGGGGCGGGATCGGATCAGAGCTGAACGCTCTGTCGGGCCATCGCTTCGCTCGGCCCTGGGTTCTCTGATCGGCAGCCAGGAGCCCATGCCTGTGGCTTGCTGGTGCTACCCTTCGTTCGCCAACAGCTTCACACTCTGCTTGATCGTTTTTTTGGTTCTTCAAACACTGCTGGCGGTTTCGCAGGTCGGATTAGCCGCAGGCGTAACCTGACCGTGAGGACGCTGAGTCGTGGCGCTTGTGATGAAGAATTCTTGATGGGACAGCGCTGATGCGCGCAGCGCGAGCAAACCAGAACAGGCAGAGCGTGAAGCTGTTGGCGAACGAAGGGTAGCACCAGCCAGCCACAGGCATGGCTAGCAGCACTAACCTCCAAGTGCCCAGGGCCCAGCGAAGCGACGGCCCGTCAGAGCGTTCAGCTCTGATCCGCTCCCGACCCAGGGCAACTTTCTTTGGTGACTTTCTTTTTTGCCCGAAAAGAAAGTTACCCCCCTGCCGGGAAGGCGCTCACCCCTCAAAACACAGAAGAAGCAACCCAAAGCCCCAAAAATAGCAAGCAAAAGAGACAGCCACCATGCGTATCACCAAGCAAGGCCAAACACAACTACCAACAAAACCATTGCTCTGCAGCAAGGTAGGCATTAACTAAAAAGCAGGCAATCGACCGGCTACTTCTTCTCCAGCGCCCGGTCGGCGTAGCGGCCAAAGCGCCAGGCCGTGGCCTGCTGGGTGATGCGCCGCCAGGTGATGCGTTTTTCAACCGGGCTCATCGACAGCCAGTGCTGCACTTCCTCAAAGGTGCGGCCGCAGCCCTTGCATTCTTCGTCGCCCTGGCTGGTGGAACAGATGGCGATGCACGGCGTGTCGGCGGTGGTGTCGTACCAGGCATGCCAGGCGTCCAGCGCCTCGGCAGAAAAATCTGCCTCGTCGGCCGTGTCCTGGTGCGCCAGTGCCATGCGGGCATAAATGCCGGCCAGGGCGCGCACCTCGGGCGCCAGGCTGACGCCGTCGGTCGAAGGGTTGCGGTGCCGCCAGTAATTGATGGCGGCTTCAAGGTCGATGATGTGGATGCCGGACATGGGAAGCGCATCATAGCCAGCCGGGCAACGCTGCGCGCCTTTGCCCCTGCCGGCTGGGGCTTCTCTGCCGGGCTTATCCGCGCGGCACGCCAGCCGACGCCGAACGCAGGCTGAGCAGCATGGTCAGGGCCAGCACGCCGACCACCACGCCCAGCGACACCATCACCGGGATCTTGTAGACGTCGATCAGGCACATCTTGGCGCCGATGAACACCAGGATCACCGCCAGGCCGTAGTTCAGCAAATGGAACTTGTTGGCCACGGCGGCCAGCAAAAAGTACATGGCGCGCAGGCCCAATATGGCAAACACATTGCTGGTCAGCACGATGAACGGGTCGCTGGTGATGGCGAAAATCGCCGGGATCGAGTCCACCGCGAAAATCACGTCGGTCAGCGCCACCAGGCAGATCACCATGAACAGCGGCGTGGCGATTTTCTTGCCGTTCTCCATGGTCCAGAACTTCTCGCCATCGTAATGCTTGCTGACCGGCAGGATGCGGCGCAGCAGCTTGAGCGCCGGGTTGTCGTCCAGCGCCGGCTCCTTGCCGGCGGCCCACCACCTCTTGATGCCGGTCAGGATCAGGAAGGCGCCGAACACATACAAAATCCAGTGGAACTGCGCCAGCAGCCAGCCGCCCAACAGAATCATGACGGTGCGCAGCACGATGGCGCCGATGATGCCGATCATCAGCACCCGCTTCTGGTAATGCGACGGCACCGCGAAGTAGGTGAAGATCATCAGGAAGACAAAGATGTTGTCCACCGCCAGTGATTTCTCAATCAGGTAGCCGGTCAAGAATTCCAGCGACTTGGTGTTGGCGATCTCGGTGGAGCCGGTGCTGTCCCTCACCGCCCACCAGAACAGGCCGTTGAACAAAAAGCTCAGGGCCACCCAGACCAGCGACCAGTTCAGCGCTTCCTTGACGCCGATGTCATGGGCGCCCTGCTTTTTCAGGACAACAAAATCAACGAACAGGGACGCGAGAACAATGCCGATGAAGGCGATCCACAGCCACAGGGGCGCAATGGTTTGCATGACAAGACCTTTTTAAAAATGGAAGACGCTGGAGGCGTCCCAAAAGGTCTTGCGGGAAAGAGCCGCACGGCTCCTTTATGTGCTCCGGCTGCCGTTTTGACGGGCAACGTATTGACGAAACACACGCGCTTGCAGGCCATGGGCCACAAGGTCGCTACTCCCCTTTCAGGTGACAAAAAGTATCGGTGTTTTGGAAATTCCACACAGGTCCTGCGGATTTTTGAAGTCGTCTGCCGGCCTGTGCCGCAGACCCTGCAGAAAACCAGGTGCTATCCTTCAAGCCATGAAACTGATTCTCAAATGGCTCTTGAGCGCCGCCGCCCTGCTGGCGGTGGCTTACCTGTATTCCGGCGTGACGGTGACCAGCTTCACCGGCGCGCTGGTCGCGGCGGCCGTGCTCGGTGCGCTGAACATGGTGGTCCGCCCGCTGCTGGTGCTGCTGACGCTGCCGGTGACGGTGCTGACGCTGGGGTTGTTCCTGTTTGTCATCAACGCCCTGATGTTCTGGGCCGCCGCCGGCCTGGTCAGCGGCCTGAATGTCAACAGCTTTGGCGCGGCGCTGCTGGGGTCGCTGATCTACTCGGTGCTGCAGCTAGCGATCGATTTTCTCCTGGAGCGCCTGTTCCTTAATGATTGACTCGGTCTGCCGCGTGCGGGTGTCGATGATCGATGCCTCCACATAATCGGCGCTGCCCGGCTGGCTGCGCACCAGCCCCTGCGCCGCCTTGAAGCGGTCCAGCGCGGCGGCGTAGTCGAGCTGGGCGGCGCGGCTTTCGGCATCGGCCCGGATGGCGCGCACCGTCTGGTTCTGCTGGCCGTAGGCGACGGCCAGCAACTGCCAGGCGGCCGCATCGCGCGGATGCACGGCCACCCAGGTCTGCAGCGCCTGCGACACCTCCGGCGCGCGTTTGGCCGCCATCAGCGCTTTCGACATCAGCAGCAGTTCGGCCCGCGAACCGGCCCTGCCGACATCGGCCGTGGCGGCCGCAGCCGGCACCTTGCCGTCCATCAGGTCCACCTCGACCGCCAGCAGCTGCACCGCCTTGCCCGCCGGGTCCTGGCCGGCAGCCAGGCCGGCAAGCCGGTCCAGCAGGCTGCGGGCCGCCGTGAAATCACGCAGTTGCGCGGCGGCAAAGGCACCGCCATAGAGCGTGCCGGCATCGCGGGCACTGGCCGCCGACGCCACCGATCCGGTCGATGGCGCGGGCAAGGCCGCCGCCCTGCGCTGCGCTTCGGTCACCAGGGTCCGCAGCACATCGACGCCGGGAACGGCCAGGATGCGGGCGCGGGCGACCATCATCGCGTGCAGGCGCTGCGTGCGTTCGGCAGCCGCCTGCTGAGCGGCTGACGGCGCGGCCGCCGTCGCCGCCAGTTGCACGCGGGCCTGCGCCTCGGCAATCCGCTCGGTGGTCAGCGGGTGCGAGCGCAGGTAGGGAAACGAGCCGTTGTCGTTGAGCCGGTTGGCCTGCTGGAGTTTTTCAAACATCCCCGAGATGCCCCGGCTGGCATAGCCGGCACCCTGCATCACGCCAAAGCCGACGCGGTCGGCCTCGCGCTCCATGTCGCGTGAAAAATTCAGCTGGCCCTGCGCCAGGATCGCCTGCCCGCCGACCATCGCGGCGGTGCCCGCATCGGGATGCCGGCTGGCCGCCAGCGCGCCCAGCACCATGGCGGCAATCATCCACGGCGCCTGGCGCGACTGCTGCGTCATCAGGCGCGAGATATGCCGCTGCGTGACATGGCTCATCTCGTGCGCCAGCACGGCGGCCAGTTCATCGGCGTTGCTGACGCTGCTGATCAGGCCCAGGTGCACGCCGAAGTAACCGCCGGGCAGCGCAAAGGCGTTGATGCTCCGGTCGCGGAGCATGAACAGTTCCCAGGCAAAACGCTCGTCCAGTTCGGCCGACAGTTCGCCGCGCGCACGCGCCGCCGCCATCAGCGGCTGCCAGATGCCCTGCAGGTAATCGGCCAGGACCGGGTCCTCGACCAGGTCGGGGTCGCGGTAGATGCTGGCCGCGATGCGGTCGCCAATGCGGCGTTCGGCCGCTGGCGACAGATCGGAGTTGTCGCCCAGCGTCGGCAACGAGCGGGCGCCGGGCGCAGCCAACAAGCTTGCGCCGCCCGGCGACTGGGCCGGCGACGCCGTGGCAACCGCTATCAGGACCATAGCTGCCAACGCCCGCTGGACTTGCGCAACAGCATGTTTTCGCTTGAAAATTTCGGAACAGGTCGATGAAATCAAGGGCAGTCACCTTTGGGGCCAGAAGAAAGACGCGGGCAGGCCTCTTATGATGCGGCATCCTTGTAAAGGTTCTGTATCAGCATGACGACGCCCCTTTCTCCCATTTCTCCCCTCACCCATTTCGACGCCCAGGGCCAGGCCCACATGGTCGATGTCGCCGCCAAGGCGGCCACGCACCGCATCGCCGTCGCGCAGGGCCGCATCGACATGCAGCCCGCGACGCTGGCACTGATCGTGTCCGGCTCCGCCAAAAAAGGCGACGTGCTGGGCATTGCCCGCATCGCCGGCATCATGGCCGCCAAGAAAACCAGCGACCTGATTCCGCTGTGCCACCCGCTGGCACTGACCCGCGTGGCGCTTGAATTGGTGACGTCTCCGGCAGTCGGCGACGGCACCGGCTGCGTGACCTGCACCGCCACGGTGGAAACCGTCGGCCCCACCGGCGTCGAGATGGAAGCGCTGACCGCCGTCACCGTCGCCCTGTTGACGATCTACGACATGTGCAAGGCGGCAGACCGGGGCATGACGATTGCCGATGTGAAGCTGCTGGAGAAGCACGGCGGCAAGTCGGGCAGCTTTGTCAGTGGTTGAGGGCCCTGGCTTTGCGGGCCCGGCAAGATAGCGTCTGAACGACCAAGGCAGCAGCGAACCCTGCCTTTTCTGGTGCTATTTTTGCGGCACTTTGCCGTTGGTGTTCTCGGCCGGTCGTGCCGGCGAGGCAGGCGCCGGCCTGACCGTGACGGAAAGCCGGTCGGCATCGTTGCGGGCAGACGCCGGTTCAGGCGCCACGCTGGCGCCCTGGACGACTTCGGTGTTCGGAAAGCTCGACAGCGGAATCTGGGACATGGCCGCCCTGCGCTCCACATCGGTCAGCATTACCTCAAACACCATGACCTCTTTCTTGAGCCCGACAATCTTTGAGCGAATCAGCCGGGACTGACCTTCGAGCGACAGATTGGTCGGCGCCGGGGCCGCCGTGGCGTCGGGGCCTGAAGCAGAAAAGCCAGTCGATGCGCAGCCCGACAGGAAAAAAGCCGCCAGCCCGGCCACGGTCATCAATTTATTCATCTCGTCCTCCCTTTTGTTGTTGATCTTTCGACGCCCTCGACCCCAGCGGCTGCACGGCAGACACTTTCATGAAGAGGTTCCCTAGCGCCATGTCATTGGCAGCGACGGCGAGCGCCCCTCGATTTCGTTCAGCAGCTGGTCACGCCGGTAGGCATACCAGCGCTGCAGACAGCCGCGATCCCGGCAAATCGACTCGCGCCTGCGCGCTTCCACATCGTTCTGGCGCCGGAAGGCTGCGCGGTCGTTGGTGGCATTCTTGGCGCGCGCGTACACCCGGCCGACTTCGTGGTTGAGCTGAAAAAGCTCGGCGTCCGAGCAAATCATCTTTTCAGGCGCCGAGCGCGCCCTGCTGCAATCGAAACTGGCGTCGGAACGCATGCCCGGGCGTTCATCCTGCGGCGTTTCGGATGCAGGCAGGGACGCTTTGGCCACCTCGACCTTGCGGACCGGCGGACGGGCCACGGGAATTGGAGAAGCCGCCAAATCGCCCTCCAGCCCCAGACTGGCCAGCGCCGAGTCCTGGCGCGGTGCTGCAAGGGCGTGCGCGGGCTGCGCAGCTGGCGCTTTTGCCAGCGTCTGGCGCACCGAGGCCAGCCCCTCGGCGGCAGACCGCGACCGCTCATCGGCCTGGCCGTAGGCGGCGGAATAAATGCGCAGGCTGTCCCCATAAAGGAATTCCGCGCGTCTGAGCAGTTCCGGCCGACTGGCGTCATGGGCCGAACCTGCGGCCAGCGCCAGCTGCGCATAATGCCCGCCCAGCAGGTACTTGCCATCGGCTGACTCGACCGAATCCGCGCCCTTGAGCGTGTCGGCCACGCGGCACGACATCAGAAAAGCCACCTCGGCGTCGCGCGGGCGGCTGGACGCGGCCGCATCCTTGCCCATCACGATGAACGACGCCATGTCGGTCGCCGTCAGGCCGGGCACGTCGGGCTGGAAAGGAAACCGCCCGTCCTGGCTGCCCGCCACCGCCGTGGCCGGCACCAACGGACAGCTGGCAACCTGCCCCGAAGCCTGCGGTCCCGCAGCCGCCGCGGTTGTTACCGGCGGGCCAGACATGGGTAACCCCAGGGGGTCGAGCAACAGCCAGGTTCCGGCGATGGCGGCGGCAGCCAGCACGCTGCCCGAAATGAACACCTTGAGCTGCCGTGCCGTTGGCGGATCAGGCTCCAGCGGGGGAACCGCCATTTGCGGCGGCTCCGGCCAGGGCAGCCGTGGCGCCACCCGCGCTTTTGTTGAACTGCTTACAGTCTCGCGGGCTGATGACTGCGGCTGCGATACATCTTCCTTCGATGGCCCGGCTGCAAACCGGGGATGCGCGGCACTTTTTTCCAGCTTGTCGGGCGCCGGCGGAGGCAAGGGCGCACTTGTTTTCAGGTCTTCAGGCGCTTGCGATGAAACAGGACGACGTTTTTTCAAGGCTCCGGCGACAGCCGCAGCACCAAGCAACAACCCCGACGCAAAAACCGCCCCCTGACGCTTATCAATAGTCATGCTCGCACCATAGCGCGGCTTCGAAGTCAGGCAATGCAGAAGTCACAATTTGATGCAAAAGTTGCCATTTATGTCAGGCGTTGATTTACATGGCTTTGAGGGCTTCGGACAACGTGTTCTGCTGACCATTGCAAGCACATGAGAAGCCTCAAACCGAGCGCCGTTCCCTGGGGTGAATCGGCGGCAAGGCGTGTTGCGGATTCAAAAGGGCCTGGGGTCGTTCCTGCACGCCGGGCACCAGCGGCGCCGCGTTCTTCTGGACCCAGCGCGCATGCTCCTTCGGAAAAGCCGCCCGGTAGCGCATCAGGTAATACAGCGCTTCGTCATTTCGTCCCAGCATCACTGCACTTTCAATCAGCTTTTCAATCACGCGCGGCTCGGGCGAATAGTGCAGCAGTCCAATCGCCATGGCATGCAGGGCGGCGGCGTTCCCCGGCGTGAGCGGCGTGATGCTCAGATAGGCAAATCGCGCCTGTTCCCGGAATAGCCAGCTGTCCTGCACCTTGACCAGCGTGCCGTCGCGGTAGGCCGCGCTGCGCTGGCCAGGCGGCAGGTAAATCTGGCTGACCCGGTAGTAGCTGACCGCCACACCGGCTAACATCACTATCATAATAATAGCTGTCAGCGCTTGCAGGTTCTGCGCAAAACGGCTATTTCGCTTGAACAGCGATGGCGATCCCGGGCTTGAACGGGGGATTGCCTGTCGCGGTGCGCACAGCAACCAGACCGCCAGCCCGGCGGCAATCTGGAACGGGCCGTACCACAGCGGGTACTCCAAGAGGCTGTGCAGGCCGATGACGGCCAGC
>JBBSRS010000089.1:0-8496 GCA_038242795.1 Burkholderiales bacterium | reverse complement strand
ACCTGATTTTTGAGCGCTTTTTGCAAGGTGGCGATGGTGTCAGCCGGCCGCAGGGCACCGGCCTGGGCCTGCCGATCAGCCGCCAGATCGTCGAGCATTTTGGCGGGCGCCTGTGGCTGGAGCCTGGCAGCAGCGGGCAGGGGTCCTGCTTTGCGTTTCACCTGCCCTGGAATGCGCCCCTGCCGGAGGCGCCAACTACAACAAGAGGAGACAAGACATGAGCTTGACAATACTGGTTGCTGATGACGAGCCAAACATCGTGATCTCGCTTGAATACTTGATGAAGCGCGAAGGTTACACCGTGCTGGTGGCCAGAGACGGCCAGGAAGCGCTGGACATGATCGTCCGTGACCGCCCCGACCTGGTGCTGCTCGATGTGATGATGCCCAAAAAATCCGGCTTCGAGGTCTGCCAGGCGGTGCGTGCCAGCGAGGAACTGCAGGCCACCAAGATCCTGATGCTGACCGCCAAGGGCCGCGACACCGACCTGGCCAAGGGCCTGGCGCTGGGCGCGGACGCCTACATGACCAAGCCGTTTTCCACCCGCGACCTGGCCCACAAGGTGGCCGAAATGCTCGGCGTCCAGCCATGAAGCAGCCCGACCGTCGGCTGGTCCTGGCGATTGTCGCCGTCGGGCTGGCCCTGGCCGCCTGGTGGGTCCTGAGCGGGGCGCTGGTCTGGTCCACGCTGGCACCCGACGAGCGCGAAACCGTGGGCGGGCTGCTGGGGCCGCGCATCGCCTTGCTTGCCATGAGCTGGGGGGCGGCGCTGGCGGGCGTGGCGTACGCGATGCACTGGCTCTACCTGCGCTACGCCAGTGCCCCGGCGCGCCTGCTGGAAGAAACCCGCGTGCTGCTGGCTGCCACCCAAGCCCAGCCGCTCACACCCCAGGGCGGCACCGAACTCCGCGCCCTGGCCGGCAGCATCAACGAACTGGCCGCCCAGCGCGACCGCCTGCGCGAAGACATGGCCGAGCAGATCGCGCTGGCCAGCCGCAGCGTGCAGCAGGAAAAAAACCGCCTGGCCGCGCTGATGGCCGAGCTGACGCAAAGCGTGGTGGTCTGCAACCTCGACGGGCGCATCCTGCTCTACAACAGCCGCGCCCGGCTGCAGTTTCGCGCCCTGTCGCAAGCGCCAAAGCTGGCCGACGGCGCCGAACTGATGGGCATCGGCCGCTCGATTTACGCCGTGTTCGACCGCCAGCTGGTGGCCCATGCGCTGCAAACCATTCACCAGCGCCTGCGCCGGGGTGCGGCCAGCCCATCGGCGCAGTTTGTCACGGCCACCCGCTCCGGCCAGCTGATCCGCGTTCAGATGGCGCCGGTGCGCGACCCGGCGACCAGCGACCAGCCGGACGCCGGCATCAGCGGCTTTGTGCTGATGCTCGACAACGTGACGCAGAGCTTCGAGGAGGCCACGGTACGCGACCAGTTGCTGCACGGCCTGACCGAGGGCAGCCGCTCGTCCCTGGCCAACATGCAGGCGGCGGTCGACATGCTGGGTTATGCCGACCTGGAGCCCGAGATGCGCGAGCGTTTTTTGCGCGTGGTGCGGGAAGAGGTCGGCGCCATGAGCGCGCGCATCACCGACCTGGTGCAGCGCTCGACCCAGGGGCTCAAGACCCGCTGGCCGCTGGAGGAAATGCTCGGCACCGACTTTGTCACCGCCGCCCAGCGCCAGATCGAAAGCCATTGCCAGCGCAGCGTGGCGGTTGAGGGCGCAGACGCCAGCTTGTGGCTCAAGGTCGAAAGCTTCACGCTGCTGCAAGTGCTGACCTACCTGGCCAGCCGGCTGGTCGATGAATTTGACGTGAAATTTCTGCAGCTGCGGCTGCAGCAGGTCGGCCAGCGCGCGCAGCTTGATTTGATCTGGTCCGGCCAGGTGATGAGCACCGAAACCGTCATGGCCTGGGAAATGGACCCGATGCGCTTCGGCACGCAAAGCACGCCATTGACGGTGCGCGATGTGGTCGAGCGCCATGGCGGCGAGATGTGGTTCGAACGCGAGCGCGTGCGGCACCAGGCTTTTTTCCGTTTCCTGCTGCCGCTGGCCAGCAAGCAGGAGCAGCTTGACGCCGCGCAGACCATGCAGAACGAGAGCCGCCCCGAGTACTACGATTTCGACCTGTTCCAGGTCAGCGAACAGGCCAGCGCGCTCGACGACCAGCCGCTCTCGTCGCTGTCCTTCACCGTGTTCGACACCGAGACCACCGGCCTCAACCCGTCGCAAGGCGACGAGATCATCCAGATCGGCGCAGCCCGCATCGTCAATGGCAGGTTGCTGCGCCAGGAGTCGTTCGAGCAGCTGGTGGACCCGGGCCGGCTGATTTCGGCCGCCTCGATTCCGATCCACGGCATCACGCAGGACATGGTCACCGGCCAGCCGACGATTGCCGAGGTGCTGCCCGCCTTTCATGCGTTTGCGCAGGACACGGTGCTGGTGGCGCACAACGCCGCCTTCGACATGAAGTTCCTGCAGCTGCAGGAAGCGCGCACCGGTGTGGCCTTTCAACAGCCGGTCCTCGACACGCTGCTGCTGTCGGCGGTGGTGCATCCGAGCCAGAAATCGCACCGGCTTGAAGCGATTGCAGGGCGCTTCAACATCACCGTGCTGGGCCGTCACACCGCACTCGGGGACGCCATGCTGACCGCCGAAGTGCTGCTGCGCCTGCTGCCGCTGCTGGAGGGCATGGGCATCCACACCTTGCGGCAGGCGCGGCAGGCGGCGCAGGAAACCTACTATGCGCGGCTCAAGTATTGAGTTTTCAAGATAAAAAGTGCCGTTTCCGCAATACCCATAAGCGTTTTTAGCTACTTAAATGATAGCTCACCCGGCAGTCAGCCACGCATTGCCGGGCAAGTGAGAACCGGTCCGGATGGCAATGCGCTGCGACGTTCAAACCGCTGGCAACGCCATCACACGCCAGCATGCTTGTGGCGAGCCTTGCCGCTATGCTCGATTCACACAAGGACGGCCCGCCATGAAACACATCACCTTCTATCTCGATTTCATCTCGCCCTATGCCTGCCTGGCATTTGAAGCCCTGCCCGAAGCGCTGATGGGCGTGAGCTACCGCGTCAGCCATGTGCCGGTGCTGTTCGCCGGCCTGCTCAAACACCATGGCCAGCTGGGGCCGGCCGAAATCGCCGCCAAGCGCGAATGGACCTACCGCCAGGTGCTGTGGCTGGCGCACAGCCGGGGCATGGCCCTTGAAATGCCTGCCAGCCATCCCTTCAACCCGCTGGCGCTGCTGCGGCTGGCGCTGGCTTGCAGCGCCGAGGCAACGCCGGGAGCGCCCAACCGCTACGTCTGTGAAACCATTTTTCGCCATGTCTGGCGCGGCGGCGCCGAGGCCGTCGACGCACTGCGGCTGCAAGCGCTGACAGCGCAACTCCAGCCAGGGCGCGATCCCGGGAGCGATGCCGTCAAGGCGCAGCTGAAGCACAACACCGACACCGCCATTGCGCACGGTGTTTTCGGCGTGCCCACCTTCGCCGTTGACGACAGGCTTTTCTGGGGCCTGGACGCGCTGCCGATGCTGCGTGATTACCTGCTGGGCAACGCCTGGTTTGACGGAGCGGACTGGAACGGGGTGCACACGGTTTTGCCAGGCAGCATCCGTCGGCGCTAGGGTTTACGCGGATATTTTTCGCATATTGAAAAACAACCTGAGGGTTGGCACTTATTTCGTCAGTTTTGAGAAAGACTCATGAAAGGTTTTGTAGTTTTGAAGTAAGTTCTGTGACAGGTGTATCCAAAATACTATTGGCAGCTTCCAGTTCGGGGGCATTTATTATTTGGAGACAAGACAATGACGACCCCTGCAATCGACAACAGACCGATGTCGGCAGAGCAGAAGAAAGTGATCTTTGCTTCTTCGCTAGGCACGGTTTTCGAGTGGTACGACTTTTACCTGTATGGCTCGCTGGCGGCCATCATCGCCAAGCAATTCTTCAGTGGACTGGATTCCGGCTCGGCCTTCATTTTTGCGCTGCTGGCGTTTGCCGCCGGTTTCATCGTCCGGCCCTTCGGCGCGCTGCTGTTTGGCCGCCTGGGCGACATGATCGGGCGCAAATACACGTTCCTGGTCACCATCGTCATCATGGGGCTGTCAACCTTCATCGTCGGCCTGCTGCCCAACTATGCGTCGATCGGCGTTGCCGCGCCGGTCATCCTGATTGCGTTGCGCATGCTGCAAGGCCTGGCGCTGGGCGGCGAGTATGGCGGCGCGGCGGTGTATGTGGCCGAGCACGCGCCGCAGCACAAGCGCGGCGCCTACACCTCCTGGATCCAGACCACGGCCACCATGGGTCTGTTCCTGAGCCTGATGGTCATCCTGGGCGTGCGAACCGCCGTGGGCGAGGCAGCCTTTGCCGACTGGGGCTGGCGCATTCCGTTCATCGTTTCAATTTTGCTGCTGGCCGTGTCGGTGTACATCCGCCTGTCCATGAACGAGTCGCCTGCGTTCCAGAAAATGAAGGCCGAGGGCAAAACCTCCAAGGCGCCGCTGTCCGAGTCCTTTGGCCAGTGGAAAAACCTGAAAATCGTGATTCTTGCACTGATCGGCCTGACCGCCGGCCAGGCAGTGGTCTGGTACTCGGGCCAGTTCTACGCCTTGTTTTTCCTGACGCAGGCGCTCAAGGTCGATGGACCGACGGCCAACATCCTGGTGGCCTATTCGCTGATCCTCGGCACGCCTTTCTTTGTGATTTTCGGCATGCTGTCGGACAAGATCGGCCGCAAGCCGATCATCATGGCGGGCTGCCTGCTGGCTGCGCTCACCTATTTCCCGGTGTTCACCGCGCTGACCAAGGCCGCCAACCCCGACCTGGCCGCCGCGCAGGCCGCCAACCAGGTGGTCGTGACCGCTGATGCGTCGGAATGCTCGTTCCAGTTCAACCCGACCGGCACCGCGAAGTTCACGAGTTCGTGCGACATTGCCAAACAGGTGCTGGCCGGTGCTTCGGTGAGCTATGAAAACGCTGCCGGTGCAGCAGGCACGCCTGCGACCATCAAGATCGGTGGAACCGAGATCGCCAGCTACACCGCCAAGGGCCTGCCGGCCGACGAAGTCAAGAAAAAGGACGCCGAGTTCAAGAAGTCCGTGGCCGACGCCCTGAAAACCGCCGGTTACCCGTCCAAGGCCGACCCGGCCAAGGTGGACAAGTTCATGGTCACCCTGATCCTGTTCTACCTGGTGCTGCTGGTGACCATGGTGTACGGCCCGATTGCCGCCATGCTGGTGGAACTCTTCCCGACCCGTATCCGCTACACGTCCATGAGCCTGCCCTACCATATTGGCAACGGCTGGTTTGGCGGCCTGCTGCCGACCACTGCCTTCGCCATCGTGGCGCAAACCGGCAACATGTACAACGGCTTGTGGTATCCGATCATCATTGCCGCCATGACGTTTGTGATCGGCACGCTGTTTGTGAAAGAGACCAAGGACGTTGACATCTATGCCAACGACTGACAGGGTGGCCGGGCCGCCAGCGATGGCGTGCTCCAAACCGGTTTTTTGACACACAGTGAAGGCGCCTGTCGCACGACAGGCGCTTTTTTAATGCGAGTGAGCGGAGTGAAAAAACCAGGTGGCATCAAGCCACCTTTGCACTGACCCCAACAGTGCCAAATCTGCCGAAGCCGGTGCGGGTTAACGTGGATTGATAACGGGGAAAATTTTTTGAAAATGTAAAAATATTGTTGAAGTTGAAAAAATTACCCTGCTCACAAAAAAACGGCTGTCCGCAGTCAGTTGGGTGGGTAGTTGAAGGAAATCCTGCCGATGATCTATTCAAAAACGACCTTGGGTCAATCCTCCCTGCAAAACCGATCGGTTCCGCTGACGCCACGTCAGCGGTCAGCTTTCATCCTTTTCGATGGCAAACGCGAGATTCATGAGGTCCTGAAGGCCACGGCGGGTCTGGGGATCACCCCGGACGACGTGAGCCATCTGGTGTCCCTGGGTCTGCTGGCGCCTGTAAATGCTGACGTTTCACCTCCGGCTCCTCTGTCCGCGCCGGGCGTGAATGCCGACAAAATCCCTGCCAGCGTGCCGCCCTCGGCCGCGCTTTCGGTCAATGCCGATGGCCTGCCAACGCTCAGCGCCCAAGCCCATTATTCCAGGGCGTATCCCATTGCCACGCGCCTGACGGCGCGTCTGGGCTTGCGCGGTTTCAGGCTGAACCTGGCCGTGGAGGCCGCTGGCGACATCGACAAGCTCAAGGAACTTGCCCCCCGGATCCGCGAGGCCGTGGGGCCTGAGAAGTTTCTCGAACTTGAAAACGCGCTGTATTACTGACGAAATTTTTTGCCAGCGGGCGCTTCTTTGTTTTGCGCCCTGCAGGCCGGACCCGTTCCCAACAGCCTGCTGCTGGGCATGAAATAAATTTTTGGTATAAAAAAAAGGCGCTTTGCCCAGGCTGTGCTTGCGCTGACAGCTATGGATACAGTAGCAACCTGCTGGATTCCCTTCTGTCGCAATTGCCCCTTGAGCGGGTTGCGTTCCAGCGCGCAGACAGGGTGGCTGGCAACGCACCCGGGTTGCAGCCGCACTGCCGCCGACCAGACAGATGCCATCAAAGGGCTTTTTATCCCGGAACTGCCGCCCGCATGGGCTCTGCCTAGAATGTTGACCTCTTCAGGAAAGACATCTACCCATGCCCCAGGGAACCATCCGCATTCGCGGAGCGCGCCAGCACAACCTCAAAAATATTGACCTTGACATTCGCACCAACGAGTTGACGGTGGTCACCGGCCCCAGCGGCTCGGGCAAGTCCAGTCTGGTGTTCGACACGCTGTTTGCCGAAGGCCAGCGCCGCTATGTCGAAACCTTCTCGGCCTATGCCCGGCAGTTTCTGGACCGCATGGACAAGCCGGCGGTGGACAAGGTCGAAGGCGTGCCGCCGGCGATTGCCATCGACCAGACCAACCCGGTGCGCTCGTCGCGCTCGACCGTCGGCACGATGACGGAACTCAATGACCATTTGAAGCTGCTTTACGCCCGGGCCGCACAATTGTTCGACCGACAGACCGCGCAGGCGGTGCGGCACGACACGCCCGAGTCCATCTACGCCGAACTGATGGCGCGCACCGAGGGCAATGACCCGCGCGTCATCATGACCTTTCCGGTCGAGCTGCCGGGCAACACCAGCGCGGCAGAGGTCGAACAATGGCTGTCGGCCAGCGGCTTCACCCGCGTCCATGCGGAACGGGAAGTGGCCACGCCCGCCGGCCCGCACAAGCTGCTCGACGTGGTGGCCGACCGCTTTCGCCTGCACATCACTGAAAAAATCCGCGCCATTGAGGCGATTGAAACGGCGCTGAAACGCGGTGGCCGGCTGAATGTCTATATCCAGAAGGGCGAGGAGGGTGCTGCCGAGGAGATGTGGCGTTTTTCGACCGGGCTGCATTGCCCGGACAGCGACCTGCGTTACACCGAGCCGACGCCATCACTGTTTTCCTTCAATTCGGCGATGGGCGCGTGCGAAACCTGCAAGGGCTTTGGCCGGGTGATTGGCGTCGATTACGGGCTGGTGATTCCGAATGACAAGCTCACGCTGCGCGCCGGTGCCATCAAGGTCATGCAGACGCCGGCCTGGAAGGAAGCGCAGGACGACTTGATGCGCCATGCCGAAGCTGAGGGCATTCCGCGCGACACGCCCTGGTACAAGCTCACGCCGGAGCAGCAGGCCTGGGTCATCAACGGCTCGCCGCACTGGAAAGGCAAATGGGAAAAGCACTGGTTCGGCATCAAGCGCTTTTTTGCCTACCTGGAAAGCAAGGCCTACAAGATGCACATCCGGGTGCTGCTGTCCAAGTACCGCAGCTACACCACCTGCGAGACCTGCGGCGGCGCGCGCCTCAAGCTCGAATCGCTGCAATGGCGGCTCGGCACGAAGGAAGCCGCCGATGCGGTGTTGCCGCCCGCCGAGCGTTTCATGCCGGTCGGCGTGCAATGGACGCGCGCGCAACTCGAAGCCATGCCCGGGCTGTGCCTGCACGACCTGATGCGGCTGCCAATCGACCGGCTGCAAAAATTCTCCGCCAGCCTGTCGCTGACCGCCGAGGGCGATGACGCCGAGCAAAAAGCGCTCAAGTCGCTGTTCGAGGAAATCCAGACCCGGCTGAAATACCTGTGCGATGTCGGCATCGGCTACCTGACGCTGGACCGCCAGAGCCGCACATTGTCGGGCGGCGAGGTGCAGCGCATCAACCTGACGACGGCGCTCGGCACCTCGCTGGTCAACACGCTGTTTGTGCTGGACGAGCCGTCCAGCGGCCTGCACCCGCGCGACAGGAACAGCATCACGCAGGAGATGCGCCGGCTGGTGGACGCCGGCAATACGCTGGTCGTGGTCGAGCACGACCCGGCGGTCATGCTGGCCGCCGACCGCATGATCGACATGGGGCCGGGGCCGGGCGAGCGCGGTGGCCAGATCGTCTTTGACGGCCCGCCCGAGGACGTCCGGCATGCCGACACGCTGACCGGCGCTT
>JBBSRS010000088.1:0-8499 GCA_038242795.1 Burkholderiales bacterium | reverse complement strand
GCTGCAGGGTGACGGCAATCTTGCCCAGCCGGTCGCACGCGGCCCAGCACATCAGCGCCGACGAGGTGTGCACCCGGGCGCGGGTGCGCAGTTCCCACATGCCGGCGTCGGGCTGGTCGTAGCAGCGAATGGCCTGCTCGCCGACCGCTTCGAGGCGGGTGAATTCGGCCGCGCCGGCGCGGTGCAGCAGCCGGTGGTCGTGAAAGGCCTGGGCCGCGCCCAGCACCACATTGCCGTACACGTCGTGCTGGAAGTGTTCCTGCGCCTGGTTCCCCACGCGCACCGGGCCCATGCCCCGGTAGCCACCCAGGTGGTCGTACACCGCCTCGGGCAGCTCCAGCTCCATGCCGATGCCGAACAGCGGCTGGATGTGCCCGCCGTCGGCCTGCACCACGACATTGCCCAGCCAGCGCAGGTAGTCCTCCATGGTGCCGACCTCGGACAGGCTGTTGAGCGCCCGCACCACGAAGAAGGCATCACGCAGCCAGCAAAAGCGGTAGTCCCAGGTGCGGCCGCTGTTCGGTGCCTCGGGAATGCTGGTGGTCATGGCCGCGACGATCGCGCCGGTGTCCTCGAACAGCGACAGCTTGAGCGTGATCGCCGCGCGGATCACCGCTTCCTGCCATTCCAGCGGAACGTGCAGCCGCTGGCTCCACTTGCGCCAGTAGGCGAGCGTTTCCTGCTCGAACAGGCGCGCCGTGTCGGCAATGCCATCGGACAGCGATTCGTCCGAACCCAGCAAGAAATTGTGCTCGCGCGTCAGCACGAAGGGCCGCTTGGCCAGCAGGTGCGACAGCGGGGCATCGGTGTTCAGCCGCAGCGTCAGCGCATCGCCGACATAGCGCAGGTGGTTGCTGCCCTGGGTGACCACCGGCTTTGAACGGCCCCAGTCGAACAGCACGTCCAGCAGCACCCGGATGCGCGGCGCGCCGTGGATCGGTCGCACCCGGCGCACCAGCATCATCGGCTTGAAAAAACGCGAACGGCTGTAAAAGCGCGGCGCGAAGTCGGTGATCTCGACCGCCTGGCCGATCTTGTCGAACAGCTGGGTGCGCAGCACGGCGGTGTTGGGGTCGTAGAACTGGGTGGAGTGGGAAAAGTTCTCGATCTCGATGGCAAAGGCGCTGGCCTGGGGGGTGTCGTCGAGCAGCGCGTTGAACACCGGGTCGCCGTCAAAGCGCGGCAGGCAGCACCAGACGATGCGCCCGCGCACATCGACCAGGGCGCTGAAGGCACAGTTGCCGATGACGCCCAGCGACAGCGACGGCGCTGCGGGCGGCAGAAATTGCGGGGCAGACGCGGTGGGGGCGTTCATGCTGCGAATCCTGGTTGACGGTCAGGCGCGCCAGTGTCGGGCAGGAACGCCACGGCGGATTGCAGCCACGCGGCTAACTGCAACACGCCGTCGCAGCGGTGCCGTGCCTGCGTGGGCCCCGGACCGACCTTGATGGCGTGGCCGCCCAGCCGCTGCACCGCCTCGAAGCCCGCCTCGTCGGTCACGTCGTCGCCGGCAAACACCGGGACGCGGCCGGCAAACGGCGCTTCGCCCATGAAAAACGTGATCGCCGTGCCCTTGCTGAAGCCTACGGGTTTCAGGTCGATCACGCATTTGCCCTGCATCAGCTCGATGCCCTGGGTGCGTTCCAGTGCTTCGCGCATCACCTGCAGGCACAGGTCTTCGAGTTCGGGGGCCTGCCGGTAATGCAGGCTCAGCGCCAGGTTCTTGCGTTCCAGCTTCAGCGCCGGATGGCGGGCCACCAGGCCTTGCGCTGCCTGCAGCAGCAGCGCCAGGTCCGTCGGGGGCGCGCTGATCATCAGGCCGTCGGCAGTGCGGCGCTGCGCGCCATGCTCGCCCGCCGCCGGCAGCAGCAGCGGCGCCAGGAAAGTATCCAGATCGAGCAGACGACGGCCCGACACCAGCGCCAGCGCGCCGTTCAGCTGCCGGTGCAGTTCGGCCAGGGTGCCGGTCAGGCCTGGCGGGACTTGCACCAGTTCGGGTTGCGCGGCCAGCGCCACGAGCGTGCCGTCGAAATCAAGAAAAAGCGCCGTTTCGGGCGTGATGCGGGGAAGGTTTTCAGCAGTCATTTGCATCCTAAAACGATAGCAGATGGCGGGCTGCCTGCCTGTAGGTTAATGCGCAGTCCGTGAATTCATTGGGCCTTTGCCTGTCTTGAAAAGACCGCCGCCCGGCCGCCGCGACGGCCCGGCGGCGCTTCAGGGCAGGTCCTTGTAGGGCTCAGGCGTGGCCGCATCGCGCGGTCCGACCTTGCCCAGGCGGCTTTTCAGCGACTGCGGCTGCCCCGTCAGCAGGGCGGCGTAGCTGGTGGTGTTGGACACGACCTTTTTCACGTAATCGCGGGTTTCGGCAAACGGAATGTTCTCGGCCCAGATGGCGGCGTCCAGCACCGGGCCGTTGCGCCAGGTGCGCGGCCGGCCCGGCCCGGCGTTGTAGGCAGCGGCGGCCATCGGCATCGAGCCGTTCAGGTCGTCCAGCGCCAGCTTGAGGTAGGCCGTGCCGATGGTGATGTTGGTGTCGCGGTCGTTGATCTGGTCGGCCGTGAAACCGTCCAGGCCGATTTTCCGGGCGGTCCAGCGCGCCGTGGCCGGCATGACCTGCATCAGCCCCGACGCGCCGACGCCCGAGCGGGCGTCCATGATGAAGCGGCTTTCCTGGCGGATCAGGCCATACACATAGGCTGGGTCCAGGCTGATGGCGCGGCTGCGGCTGACGACGGCCTCGCGAAACGGCATCGGAAAGCGCTGCTCGAAGTCGGACACGCTGGTGGTGCGCTCGCTGGTGTTGATGCAGCGGTCCCAGATCTGGCGGTCGCAGGCGAACTGTGCGGCGGCCAGCAGTTCGCGCTCGTTCATGCCGCCCTTGCGGTGCAGGTTGGTGGCGTAGTTCCATTCGCGCACGCCTTCAGAGCGCAGCCCCGTCTGGATCGCGTAGGCCGCGCGCATCAGGCTGGGGTTGACCCGGGCGGCCTCTTTTTCCTCGGCGGTGAGGGCGGCAGGCCGGGGCGGCACGGAAATCTTCAGGCCCAGCTCTTCAAGCGCCAGCTGCTCGTAAAAGCCGCGCACCGAGGCGATGGACTGCAGCAGCGCCAGCGCTTCGGCGCGCTGCGGCGCCATGACCGTGGTGGTCGCCGGGCCTTGCGGCGTGATGGCGGCGCTGGCGATGTCGGGCGTTGACGTCGCCAGCAGCGCGCGCGCCTTCCAGTAGGTCCATGTCGGGTCCTTGCGGCCGTCTTCGCTCATGGCGTTGATGGCCTGGAGCACCAGTTGCCAGCTCGGCAGGGTGCCGGCGCGCAGGGCGGCGCGCGCCTTCCAGGCCAGCATGTCGTCGGTCAGGTCGGTGTCCTTGGTGACGCGGGCGTAATACGCCAGCGCATCGCCGGCCGGCACCGTGCCCATGCGGCTGGCGGTCTGCTTGCCGATCAGGCCCCACAGCCAGTTGCGTTCCTCGGCGGTGAGCTGCAGCGACCATTTGCCTTCCAACTGGAAGGCGGCGCCTTCCGAATCACTGACCGCCAGCTTGACCAGCGCCAGCGTGATGACTTCCTTGCGCACCGTGCGCACCGCGAGGTACTTGCCGGTCAGGAACTTGATCGGGCTGCTGTTCAGCTCGCTGACCATGCCCAGTGCCTCGGGCGCCACGATGGCCACGGCGTTGCTGGCCGCGCGCGGCCGGTTGGCCTCCATCGCCAGCCGGGCTTTTTGCCAGACGTCGAGCGGCGTGAGGTTCTGGCTGCCGACCAGCCGCTCGGCGGCGGCGTTGCAGCCGTCGTCGGCATCGCGCTGGGCGTACCAGTTCTTGCGCACCTCGTCAGACAGCCGGGCGTCGAGCGCCGGATGCTTCAGGTGCTTGACCAGCAGGGCGTAGCATCGCACCTCGCGGTCGTCGTTCATGCGGTAGTTCGGGTATTCGGCGGCAAACCCGGCCCAGTCGCGGCGCTGGCCAAGCAGCAGCAGCCAGTCGTTGCGCAGCCGGTCTTCCTGGTAGCTGCCGGCGTAGCGCGACAGGAAAGCCTGCACCTCCTGCGGGCTGGCCTCCATCAGCCGCGCCTTGAGTTCCCAGTAGGCCGCCCAGGGCTCCAGGGCAAGGCCCCGGGCCTGGGGCAGCAGTTGCGCCAGCCGGCCCTTGTTGCCGCTGCGAAAGGCCTTGCCCATCTCCGAAATGACGCTGTCGCCTTCGGCATTGGCACCCGGTGTCCAGGCGCTGGAGGGACTTTGCGCCAGGGCTGGCGCGGCCAGCAAGGCTGAAACTGCCGCGCTGCATAGAATTTTGTATAGCATCGGAGGATTATGGACAAATTAAGCACACGAAAAGCACTGGTGCAGTCGCGCCTCGACATGCCCGACCGTCTCGCCCGGGCCGACCTGCTCCAGCGGGTGATGCGCATCTGGCTGGTCGGATCAAAGCACGAGGTGATTGGCGCCTACTGGCCAATCAAGGGCGAGTTCGACCCGCTGCCGGCGCTGTACCGCTGGCAGGAAGACGCCGTGCTGGCCCCGGAATTCAAGGAAAATACGCCGCTTGCGCAGGATGGACGGGCGCAACTAGCTACCGAAAGCATAGCAGGCCGGTCGCCGCGCAAGATCGGCCTGCCGGTGGTCAACAAGCTGCACAAGACCTTGACCTTTCACGCCTGGTACCCCGGCTGCCCGATGGAGGAAGACGCCTACGGCATTCCCAAGCCCAAGGACACTGAAGTCATCGTTCCCACGCTGCTGTTTGTGCCCTGTGTGGGTTACGGGCCGGGCGGCTACCGGCTGGGCTATGGCGGCGGTTTTTACGACCGCACGCTGGCCACGCTGTCGCCGCGCCCGGTCACGGTGGGCGTGGGGTTCAGCCACGGCTGGCTGCCCGACCTGATGCCCGAGCCGCACGACATTGCGCTCGATGTGCTGCTCAATGACCAGGGCGTGGCCTGGCCGCTGTGAACGCATCGTCCCCTTGCGGATTGCTATTGAATAAATAGCTGGGCGCGCCCGCCAAACATGCGCTGAAGGCCGATTCGGTCGATTTTTTTCAGAGGGGCGCTGCGGGCGACACATCGCCCATCGCCTCGCGCGTCTGCGCTGCCTGCGCCTCGATCCAGCTGCAAAAGGCCTGCACCTCGGCCCGCGCGGCACTGCGCGGCCCGACGATCAGCCAGTAGGCCATGGGCGAGTCCATGCGCCGTTGTGGCAGAACCTCGACCAGGTCGCCGCTGGCCAGGCTTTCGGCGACCAGCGGCATGCGTGCCAGCGCCACGCCCTGGCCGGTCAGCGCCGCCTGCACGATCTGGTGGGCATAGTTGAAATAAAGCCAGCGCTTGGGCTCGAAACGGCTCAATCCCTGATCTTCCAACCAGCGCTGCCAGCTCAGCCATTCCAGGTTCTGGGTGCGGTGCGTGTCGCTGGCTTCGATCAGCGCAAACCGGGCCAGGTCCTGCGCGTCTTGCAGGCGCGGGCCGCTCTTGAGCAGCCAGGGGCTGATGACCGGCGTGAGCTGCTCGCCAAACAGGCGCCGCGCCTGCGCCGGCAAATGGGCCGGCAGCATGCTGTAGCGCAGCGCCAGGTCCACGTCGGTGGTGTCCAGGTCCACCGGCAGGTCGGTGGCATCGATGCGGATGTCGATGTCGGGGTGCTCGCGCTGGAAGGCCTCCAGCCGGGGAATCAGCCACATCGAGGCAAACGACGCCCAGGTGCTGATGGCCACGCTTTTGCGGCCCGCGCTTTGCCGGATCAGGCGCACCACGCCGTCGATGCGCTCCAGCGACGGCAGCACCGCGCGCAGCAGCTGCGCGCCCGCGCCGGTGAGTTCCACCGCCCGCGTGTGGCGCAGAAACAGGCTGACGCCCACATCGCCCTCCAGGCTCTGGATCTGCCGGCTCACGGCCGACTGGGTCAGCGACAGCTCTTCGGACGCGGCGCGGAAATTGAGGTGGCGGGCCACCGCCTCGAACGCACGCAACTGTCCGGCGGCAATCGGCCGGGAACGCAAATGGGGGTGTGGCGGCGGCATGGGCATGGCAAGAAGGCGTGGTTGGATTGATGCGCTCAAGGCATGAATAGCGTACCGTGATTTCATTGGACTGCCTATCCGGCCCGCCCGATCATGGCTGCCCTGGGGAAACAAATCCCGGTATTTTTTGGAGCACACCATGATTTCTTTTTTGGCTTCGCCTGCGCTCGTCGGGGCCGTCCAAAGCGCCCGCTTTTCCAGCCAGGCCCGCGGCTGCGGCGGCAGCCGGCCAGCCATCAGCTGCACCCTGCCTGCCGGCCAGGCGATGACCGTGCAAGCGCGCGAGGCCGGCGTGCTGCGCGTCGGCCAAGGCCGTTTGTGGGTGACGTTCAGCCATACCGGGCGAAGCCTTCGCGTGCCGGCGGGCGATCACTTCCTGGGCTGGGGCGAAAGCCTGCGGCTGTCAGCCGGCCAAACCGTGGTCATGGAGTCGTGGCCTGAGAGAGCACCCGGCGCAGAATGCAGACAAGGCGCTGCATCGCCAGCCTGCGTCAGCTGGCAAGCCGACGCTCGGCCTCGTTTCCTGGCCCGCCTGCGCCTGGCGGCATAGGGCGGCAGCACACATCCATCCGCTTTATCCGTCCACGTCCAGGCCAGCCAGCAGGGCCACAAAGGCCTCCACCGCCGCCTGCCCCTTCAGCCGCTGCAGCCGCTGCAGCATTTCAATGTCTTCCACCGACGTATAGCCCAGGCTGAAACGCTTGAAGCGCCGCTGCTCCAGCGGCCCCTGGTGAACGATCTCGACGTTGCGGTGGCGCGGATCGCCTTCGATCCGCGCCATGACCACCGCCAGTTCCTTCGGGCAACCTTCGAGCTGCTGGCAAAAGTGAAGGCCGTCAAACACCAGCAGGCCGGTGATGTCCGACTGCTGGTTGTGGCTGCGCGACTGCGTGGCAATGTCGGCGACCACGCGGATCGGCGCATCATCTGCCAGGGTGCTGACGTAGATGATTTCGTGAAGGTCGCGAAGATCCGGAAGGGGGGGGAAAGGTGTATGCATATTGGTCCAGCAAAATGTAGGATCCCTCATGTCTCGGGTCAATGTCAAAAGACACAATGCCTTGGCTATTTTCAGCGAAAGAGACCAAAAATGCATATGTTTCAACCGGTTACGGTAGCCCGCCCGCCCCCCTGTGCGGCCTGCCGGCTGCGAAAGACCGGTGCCTTCACGGCGGTGTCCGACGAAGAACTGGCGTTCATCGAATCGTTTCGCAGCAATGCCCTGACCCGGCAGGCCGGCAGCATCCTGATCCATGAGCAAAAGCCCAACGGGCAGCTGTTCACGCTGTACGAAGGCTGGGCGTTTCGCTACAAAACCCTGAGCGACGGGCGCCGGCAGATCCTCAACTTCCTGCTGCCGGGCGACCTGATCGGGCTGCAGCAGGAGTTCAGCGACGGCGCCATGCACGGCATCGAGGCCGTCACCGACGTCAGCCTGTGTGCGTTTCCGCGTGAAGGCCTGCTGGACCTGTTCCGCAGTTTCCCCCGCCTGGGTTACGACACCACCTGGCTGGCCGCGCGCGAGGAAGGCATGGTCGATGACAACCTGCTGACCACCGGCCAGCGCAACGCCGCCGAGCGCGTCGCGATGCTGCTGATGCATTTGTACCGCCGGCTGGAGCGGCTCGGGCTGGCGCACGAAGGCTCGGTGGCGTTCCCGATCAACCAGCAGCACATCGCCGACACCCTGGGGCTGTCGCTGGTGCACACCAACAAGACGCTGCGGCGGCTGAAGTTGCTCGGGCTGCACGACATACGCGGCGGGCGGCTGTGGCTGCGCAACCCCAGGGCGCTGGAGCGGCTGGCCGACTACTACGACACGCCGCCGCGCAAGGTGCCGCTTTTGTAAGGCGGCACGGCGCAACGCCCGGCCAGCTGCCCGTCAGGGTTTGTTTTCGTTCAGGATCCTGAAGTCCTGCTCGTAGCCCTTGAGGGTTTCCACGGCCTTGCTGCGCTGCGCCGGCGTCGTGCTGTTGTGCAGTTCGGCAAAGCCCTGGCAGTTTTCCTGGCTCAGTTGGTCCAGGTAACGCCGGTAGACCGGCTCCAGCGGATTCAGGGTGCGTTCGACCAGCCCGCGCAGGGCGGTTTGCACCTGCGCGGGCGAGGACTGGCCGGCCACCATCGGCTGCAGGGTCTGCAGCGTGTCGCGCTGACGGCGCTGCCTTTCGGCGAACAGCACGCGCAGGTCAAACCGGGACTGCGCCAGGCGCCGGGCAATGACGGCGCGCTGCGGCTCGTCGAGCGTGCCGTACAGGCTCTCGGCGCGGCTGAGCAGCTGCCGGTAGCGTTTGCCTTCCCGGGTTTTGCCGAGGTCGTCCTGCAACTCGTCTTCGGCCTCGGCATTGGTTTTGGCAAACTTTTTCTCCAGGTGCCTGAGCTGGGTTGGCTGGAGCCTGACAGCCACCTCGGCGGCCAGCGATTCGGCTTGCTGCGCCACCGCGCCAAGGTTGTGGCGCACCTCGGCCGCCACCGCGCAGGCCGCCGCGGCG
>JBBSRS010000087.1:0-8522 GCA_038242795.1 Burkholderiales bacterium | reverse complement strand
CGAGATGCGCGTGCTGTTCCGCAAGGGGCAATTGGGCAGCGCCGGCTCGGTGGCCTGGGATTTCGACCACATGGGCATGATCGAGGCCGAACCCCTGGCGGCCGGCGCCGACCCGGAACTGGCCGCCATCGAGGGCGGCGCGCAGGACTTCGAGCCGGGCCATGACGACGGCACGACGCTGTTCCTGACCGACCCCGCCGACCTGGACCTGGTCAGCCGCGCGCTGCCCGCGCAGGGCTTCACCGTGCTGACCGCCAAGCTCGGCTACAAGCCGAAGAACCCGGTCAACCCGGCGTCCCTGAGCACCGGCGACCTGCACGAGGTCGAGGCGTTCCTGGCCGCCATCGACGCCAACGACGACGTGCAGAACGTGTACGTCGGCCTGGCCGGCTGAGCCGGCCTTTTTTGCATGGACATGAACCCTCCGCCCCAGCTGGTCCAGATCACCGAGCAACACCATGCGGTGCTGATCGACCTGATGTACGCCGGCAAGAACAACTTCACCGGCCAGGCCATCTACGACCATCCGCTGTGCTTCTTGCACCCGCAGGCCGAGGCCGGCTTGCGCCGGGCCATCACGGCAGCCCGGGGTTTGGGCTTACGCCTGAAGATCCTCGACGCCTTCCGGCCGCAGGCGGCGCAGGAGGCGCTGTGGGCCGTGGCGCCCAACCCGGACTACATCGCCGACCCGAAAAAGGGCTCGAACCACACGCGCGGCGTCGCTGTCGACCTGACGCTGGTCGATGCCGACGGCCAGGCGCTCGACATGGGCACGCCGGTGGACACCATGCACCCGGCGTCGCACCATTTTCACGCCGGCCATCCGGCGCACATCCAGGTCAACCGCATGCGGCTGCTGACGGTGATGCTGGAAGCCGGCTTCGTGCACCATCCGCGCGAATGGTGGCACTACCAGCTGCCGGACGCGAACCGGTTTGCGCTGATCGACAGCCATGACTTCATGCATTGCCTGCCTGCCGGCAGCGACAAACCGGCGTGATGTGAAGGCTCGAAGGTCCGCCAAAGCCCCCTTTTGAAGCTCTGTTTTTAATAGCTGCTTGTGCTTATGCAGTCTGCGCTGCAGCCTGTTTTTCCTCCAATTCCTGAATTTTTGACAGGCTTTTGTGTTTCGCACCCCCTGGCGGACCGGGTGCGGGAAGTCATGGCGTATGCTGCGATGCATGAATGACAAAATCACCCAGTTGCTGTCGCAGATGGCGGCGCTTGAAGACGAGCTGCGCACAGCGGTGCACCAGCAGGAAAGCCGGGTGTTTTTCCAGATCAGGGGCAAGCGCGTCGAGTTTGAAAAGGCCACCCGGGACGCGCACCGCAAGCTCAAGACCGGCGTGCTGCGCTGGCTGGTCAGGGACCGGCCGCAAAACCTGCTCACCGGGCCGCTGATCTACGGCATGATCTTTCCGCTGCTGATGCTGGACGCCTGCGTGAGCTTTTACCAGTGGGTCTGCTTTCCCATCTACGGCATTGCCCGGGTGCGGCGCGGCGACTACCTGGTGTTTGACCGGCGGCACTTGAGTTACCTCAACATCATCGAAAAATTCCACTGCACCTACTGCGAATACGGCAATGGACTGATGGCCTACATGACGGAAATCCTGGCGCGCACCGAGCAGTATTTCTGCCCGATCAAGCACGCGCACAAGGTACTCGGCACGCACACGCGCTACCAGCGCTTTCTCGACTACGGCGAAGCCGGCGCCTACGAGGCGAAACTCGAAGAATTCCGGGTGGCGCTGGGCCAGGAGAAATGAGCCAGCGGCCCGGGGCTTTCCTTAGATTCCGGCGCCTGCACGCTGGCGCATTGAACCCGGGGGTTGCCTCGGTGTTCCGCCAATATTGCCAACTTTTCAAACCACCGCAAGGACACTCATGGACCAGCCTATTCACCAGTTCAGCGATCTCTTCGCACAACTCGGCCTGCCCAGCGACGAGCCGGCCATCCGGCAGTTCATCGCCACGCATTCACCCCTGAGAAGCGACATCTACCTGGCCGACGCGCCGTTCTGGACCGATTCGCAGGCGGCGTTCCTGAAGGAAGAAAAGCTCGACGACGCCGACTGGGCAGAACTGGTCGACCAGCTGAACCTGGCGCTTCGCGGCTGAAGCGCTGCGCCCAACGCTTCGCTGCAGCCGGTTTCCAGCGAACCGCTGGTCCCGTCTGCGGCAGGCATCGACGAAGCGGGCGGCCCGGCATTGCAGGAGGCACCTGGCCGCCAGGGGCCGGTGCCCCGGGCCGGCCAGCAGGGATATTCAATCCTGTGCCATGCCGGGTGCGTAACATCGGCCCATGAACATTCCCACCCCTCCGCAAAATGTCCCGGGCGCCCTGCCCCTCCTGGCCGGCAAGAAAGGCCTGGTCGTCGGCATCGCCAACGACCAGAGCATTGCCTACGGCTGCGCGCAGGCCATGCAGCGAATGGGCGCCTCGCTGGCCGTCACCTACTTCAATGCCAAGGCCGAGCCCCATGTCCGCCCGCTGGCCGAAGAACTTGGCGCCGACCTCGTCCTGCCGCTCGACGTCGAGCAGCCCGGCCAGCTCGACGCGGTGTTTGCGCAGATCGAACAGCGCTGGGGAAAGCTGGACTTCGTGCTGCACGCCATCGCCTTCGCGCCGGCCGACGACCTGCACGGCCGCATCGTGGACAGCAGCGCTGCGGGCTTTGGCCGCGCCATGGATGTGTCGTGCCATTCCTTTTTGCGCATGGCGAAACTGGCCGAGCCGCTGATGACCGATGGCGGCACGCTGGTCACGATGAGCTACTACGGCGCGCACAAGGTCATCGACCACTACGGCATCATGGGACCGGTCAAGGCGGCGCTGGAAGCGTCGGTGCGCTACCTGGCCGCCGAGCTGGGCCCGGCCGGCATCCGCGTGCATGCGGTGTCGCCCGGCCCGATCAAGACGCGCGCGGCCTCGGGCATTGGCGACTTCGAGCAGCTGCTCGACGAAGCCGCCAGCCGCGCGCCCCAGCACCAGCTGGTGACGATTGCCGACGTCGGCGCCGTCACCGCCATGCTGTGCAGCGACGCGGCCCGTGCGCTGACCGGCAACGTCACCTATGTCGATGCCGGCTACCACGTCATGGGCTGAGCGGCCCGCACGATCACAAAGGATTCCATGGACACACCCACCCCCCCGTCCGGCCCGCCCGCCGACTTCCTTGAAAACCATCCCTTCGACCCGATCCGTGTCGGCGAGGGCGCCAGCCTGCAGCGCCAGGTGACGCAGCGCGACATCCAGCTGTTTGCCGCCGTGTCGGGCGACGTCAATCCGGCGCATGTCGATGCGCTGTATGCCCAGACCAGCCAGTTTCACGAGATCATTGCGCACGGCATGCTCGGCGGCTCGCTGATCTCGACCGTGCTGGGGACGCAGTTTCCGGGGCGCGGAACGGTCTACCTCGGCCAGACGCTCAAGTTTTTAAAGCCGGTGCATGTCGGCGACACGCTGACGGTCACGGTCACGGCGACCGCGCTGGAGCCGGCCCATCGCCAGGTCTGGCTGCACACCACCTGCACCGACCAGGACGGCGACGTGGTGATTGACGGCGAGGCGCATGTCGCCGCGCCGGCCGGGAAGCTGCGCATTGCGCGCACCGACCTGCCCGAGCCGCTGATGGCCGACAAGAACCTGCGCTACGACCAGCTGCTCACTGCCGCCAAAGCCCTGCCGCGTGTCAAGATGGGCGTGGTGCATCCGTGCAGCCGCGAGGCGCTTGAAGGCGCGCTGGACGCCGACCGGCTGGGCCTGATCCAGGCCATCCTGATCGGGCCGGCGCCGCGCATCCGCAGCCTGGCCGGCGAATGCGGATTTGACCTCGCCGGCTTTTCCATCGTCGATGTGCCGCACAGCCACGCGGCGGCGGCCAGGGCGGTCGAGATGGCCCGGGCCGGCGAGGTCGAGGCGCTGATGAAGGGCAGCCTGCACAGCGACGAGTTGCTGGGCGCGGTGGTCCATGCCGAGACCGGTCTGCGCACCGGGCGCCGCGTCAGCCATGTGTTCGTGCTCGACGTGCCGCGCTACCCCAAGCCGCTGCTGATCACCGACGCGGCGATCAACGTCGCACCCGACTTCGACGCCAAGGTCGACATCGTTCAAAACGCCATCGACCTGGCGCATGCGCTGGGCATTGACCGGCCCAAGGTGGCGATTTTGTCGGCGGTCGAAACCGTCAACCCCAAGCTGCGCTCGTCGATGGACGCCGCCGCGCTGTCCAAGATGGCCGACCGGGGGCAGATCACCGGCGGGCTGGTCGATGGGCCGCTGGCTTTTGACAACGCCGTGTCGCTGGCGGCTGCCAGGACCAAGGGCATCCGGTCCGTGGTGGCCGGCGACGCCGACATCCTGGTGGTGCCCGACCTGGAGTCGGGCAACATGCTGGCCAAGCAGCTCGAATACCTGGGCGGCGCGCAGGCCGCCGGGCTGGTGATGGGCGCGAAAGTTCCCATCGTGCTGACCAGCCGGGCGGATTCGGCGCATTCGCGCATCGCCTCGTGCGCCATGGCACTGCTGCTGATCGCCCACCGGCGCAAGTCCCTGGCGGAGACGGCATGACGCAAACACTGCTGGTCATCAATTCGGGCTCGTCGAGCGTCAAGTTTGCCGCTTACGACGTGCTGCCTGACGCCGCCTTGCAGCGCATCGCCAACGGCAAGATCGAGGGCATCGGCAGTGCGCCGCGCCTGCAGGTCCGGGGCCAGGGCGGCACGTTGCTCGAAGACCGCCGCATCGACGTTTCCACCGACCCCGCACGAGGCCCGGAGGAAGCCTTCCGGCAGCTGTTCGCCTGGCTGGGGCAGCATGCCGGCGAACGCACGCTGGGGGCCGTCGGCCACCGGGTGGTGCATGGCGGCGAGCTGTTCACGCAGCCGGCGCGGGTCACACCCGCCGTTTTGGCGCAGCTGGCCGGCTTCAGCGCGCTGGCGCCGCTGCACCAGCCGCACAACCTGTCGGCGATCCTGGCCATTGCCAGCCTGCTGCCCGATGTGCCGCAGGTCGCCTGCTTCGACACCGAGTTCCACACCACGCAGCCCTGGGTCGCGCAGGCCTACGCCCTGCCGCGCCGCATCACCCAGGCCGGGGTGCGGCGCTACGGCTTTCACGGCCTGTCGTATGAATACATGGCCAGCTTGCTGCCCGACCACCTGGGCGCGCGGGCCAATGGCCGGGTGGTGGTCGCGCACCTGGGCAACGGCGGCAGCCTGTGCGCCATGCAGAACCGGAAAAGCGTCGCCTCGACCATGGGCTTCACCGCCCTTGACGGCCTGGTGATGGGCACGCGCTCGGGCAGCCTGGACCCGGGCGTGGTGCTTTACCTGCTGGGCACCATGGGCATGAACCTTCAGGCCGTCGAAAAGATGCTGTACGAAGAGTCCGGGCTGCTGGGCGTGTCGGGCATCTCGGGCGACATGCGCACGCTTGAGGTCAGCGCCGCACCCGAGGCGCAGCAGGCGATTGACTTGTATGTGTACCGCGTCGGACAGCATCTGGGCAGCCTGGCGGCAGCCCTGGGCGGACTGGAGGCGCTGGTGTTCACGGCCGGCATCGGCGAGAACAGCGCGCGCATCCGCCAGCGTGTCTGCCGGGACGCGGCCTGGCTGGGCGTGGCGCTGGACGACGAGGCCAACGAGGCGCCGGCATCGGGCGCGCGGTGCATCAGCAGGCCGGACAGCCGCGTGGCGGTGTGGGTGATGCCAACCAACGAGGAGTTGATGATTGCGCGGCACACGCAGGCGGTGCTGCAGGGGCTTGGGCGGCACGACTGGCGCGGTGACGAAGCTTGACTTCACTACTGATTTCATAGCTGCTTGCGCTCACAGGTATTGCGCTGGAGTGCTTTTTGGCTTGAAAACAGGTGGCTTTCAGGTTTTGGGGTGGTGTGACTGTCTGGCCAGGTTCTGCTGGCTGGTACGTTTTGCGGGCTTTGCCGGGTCTTGCTGGCTCACTTGTCTTTTGCTTCGCCAAAAGAACGTGAGCAAAGAAAAGGCGACCCGGCTGTCCGGGTCCCTGCGCTGCGCTTGGGGCAACCTGTAACGAGCGGCAAAAGCGGGGGGTTCGGGCGTTGATGCGTCAAAAGTGCTGCTTGCTTTGGGGTGTCAGCCTGTCGCGCTTTCTTCATTTCCGGATTTGGGGTAATGTTTCAAGCGATGAAGCCTGCCACTGTCAGCAAACCCGGCCTTCATGGCATGGGTGCCGCAACCGCAGTCCTGTTCAACCGGCAGTGCGCGCAAGCGCTGCCGGCTTACCGTAAAGAAAGCCCTTTGCCGTGGACCTCCCAGACGCCCTCACGCTCGCACGCATGCAGTTTGCGTTCACCATCAGTTTTCATTTTCTGTTCCCGGCCATCACCATCGGGCTGGCGAGTTACCTGGCGGTGCTGGAAGGCCTGTGGCTCAAGACCGGCCGGGCGGAGTACATGGACCTGTTTCGCTACTGGATCAAGATTTTTGCCATCGTCTTTGCCATGGGCGTGGTGTCGGGCATCGTCATGTCCTACCAGTTCGGCACCAACTGGGCGGTTTTTTCCGACCGGGCCGGGCCCATCATCGGGCCGTTGATGGCCTATGAGGTGCTGACCGCGTTTTTCCTGGAGGCCGGCTTTTTGGGCGTGATGCTGTTCGGCATGAACCGGGTCGGCAAGGGCCTGCACTTCACCGCCACGCTGATGGTGGCGTTCGGCACGTTTGCGTCCGCGTTCTGGATTTTGTCGGTCAACAGCTGGATGCACACGCCCACGGGCTACGCCATCAATGCGGCCGGCCAGTACATTTCGGCAGGAAGCTGGCTGGCGATCATCTTCAACCCGAGCTTTCCGTACCGGCTGATGCACACCGTGTCGGCGGCTTACCTCACCACCGCCTTCATGGTCGGCGGCGTGGGCGCCTGGCACCTGCTGAAGGACCGGGCCAATCCCCGCGCGCGCATCATGTTTTCGATGGCCATGTGGATGGCGGCGATCGTCGCGCCGGTGCAGATCTTTCTGGGCGACATGCACGGCCTGAACACCCTGGAGCACCAGCCGGCCAAGGTGATGGCCATGGAGGGCCACTACCAGAGCCATCCCGACGGCGCGCCGCTGATTTTGTTCGGCATTCCGAACAGTGCCGAAAACCGCGTCGACTATGCCATCCAGATTCCCAAGATGTCGTCCCTGCTGCTCAAGCACGACCTGAATGCGCCCCTGGCCGGGCTGGACACCATTGCGGTGGCTGACCGCCCGCCGGTGGGCATCGTGTTCTGGTCGTTCCGCATCATGGTGGGCCTGGGCGTGCTGATGGCCACGCTCGGCCTGTTCAGCCTGTATGCCCGCGCCAGGGGCCGGCTTTATGACGCCAAGGTGCTGCACCGCTTTGCGCTGGTGATGGGGCCGTCGGGCCTGGTGGCGGTGCTGGCCGGCTGGGTCACCACCGAAGTCGGCCGCCAGCCGTGGACGATTTTTGGCCTGATGCGCACGGCCGATTCCGCCTCGCCGCTGGCCGCCCCGGCGGTCGCGGCTTCGCTGGTCGCGTTCGTGCTGATTTACTTTGCGGTGTTTGGCGCGGGGATCGTCTACATCCTCAAACTGATGCACAAGCCGCCCGAATCGCACGAGTCCGAACTGCCCAACATGCCGGTGCGCTCTGCCGGCACCACGCCCGTGGCGGCGGGCCAGCCCGACGTCTTGAAACCCGCATGAAAGGCACCCCATGAATTTCGACTTGACGGTGGTCTGGGCGCTGATCATTGTGTTTGCGCTGTTCGTGTACGTGGTGATGGACGGGTTTGACCTGGGCATTGGCCTGCTCTTTCCGGTGTTCAAGGTGGGCCACGAACGCGACACCGCGATGAACAGCATTGCGCCGTTGTGGGATGGCAATGAAACCTGGCTGGTGCTCGGCGGTGGTGGCCTGCTGGCGGCTTTTCCGCTGGCCTATGGCGTGATTTTGTCGGCGCTGTATGCACCGATCATCGCCATGCTGCTGGCGCTGGTGTTTCGCGGCGTGGCTTTTGAATTCCGCTGGCGCGACCCGGCCCATCGGGCGTTCTGGGACCGTGCGTTCACCGGCGGGTCGTTCGTGGCCGCCATGTCGCAAGGCATCGTGCTGGGCGCGTTGCTGCAGGGCATCCAGGTCAGCGGCCGCGCGTATGCCGGCGGCTGGTGGGACTGGCTGACGCCTTTTCGCTGCTCACCGGCGTCAGCGTGACACTGGCCTACGGGCTGCTGGGCGCCACCTGGCTGAACCTCAAGACCGAGGGTGATTTGCAAAAGCAGGCCGCCCGGATGGCCAAATGGCTGGGCGCCGCCACTTTGGCGGCGATCGTGCTGGTCAGCCTGGCAACGCCGTTTTTGACGGGCGCCTATTTTGAACGCTGGCTTGGTTTTCCGAACATCTTGTGGGTGGCACCGGTGCCGGTTCTGCTGGGGGTGGCCAGCCTGGCTTTCGTGCGCAGCCTGAAGTCAGGCCGCGAACTGGCGCCTTTCTTGTTGACGCTGTCGATCTTTGTGCTGTGCTTCATCGGCCTG
>JBBSRS010000086.1:0-8585 GCA_038242795.1 Burkholderiales bacterium | reverse complement strand
GCGAGCGGCCCAGCGCGAACACCGAGTTGGGCGCGGTGGTGTAGACCGGCTTGGGCTTGGGTGCGCTGAAGACGCCGCGCTTGGCCGGACGGGCCTCGATTTTCACGCCCTTGGCGCGCTGTTCGCTGGCCAGGTGGCGCAGGCTGATCGACTGCATGTGCTCGACCATCTTGGCATTCAGCGCCGCCCACAGTTCCTGCGTCATCCACTCGCCCGAGCCTTGCTGCATGGCCAGGGCCGCGTCTGCCTTGCCCGGCTTGTCGGCATGGGTTTCGACGGCGCCGATGATGTCGGCCACCGAAATGCTCTCGCTCGCCCGGCTCAGCGAGTAGCCGCCGCCCGGGCCACGGGTGCTTTCGACCAGTCCGTTCTGGCGCAGCTTGCTGAACAACTGTTCGAGATAGGACACTGAAATTCTGTGCCGCTGGCCGATATCGGCCAACGAAACCGGGCCGGCGTTGCCCTGAAGGGCAATGTCGATCATGGCGGTCACCGCGAAACGGCTTTTGGTGCTCAAGCGCATGGAAATCTCCTTTGGTCGTCAAAAAAATGACGTGATGGGTTTCACTATAGAAAACTTTTCAATTCGTGTAAATTCGTATTTAAAACGATTTCATTTCGAAAAACACGATGTATTCAACCGGTTCGGCAACCATCACGCCATTTTTCAGGGAAACCCGCGCATGAATTTCAAGCACCTGCATTACTTTTGGGTCACCGCCAAGGCGGGTGGCATCAACCGCGCCGGCGAGCAACTGCACACCACGCCGCAAACACTGTCCGGACAGATCAAGCTGCTCGAGGCCTGGCTGGGGCGCCAATTGTTCCGCAAGAGCGGGCGCCAGCTGGAGCTGACCGACGAAGGCCGGCTGGCGCTGGGCTATGCCGACCAGATATTCACCCTGGGGGCGGAAATGGAAACCGCCCTGCGCCAGGCCAGCGGCGGCCAGAAAACGCTGGACTTCCGGGTCGGCGTGGCCGATTCGGTGGCCAAGTCCGTGGTCTACCATTTGCTGGAACCGGCGCTGGCCATGAAGCAGCCCGTGCGGCTGATCTGCAGCGAAGGCAAGTTTCCGGACTTGCTGGCCCAGCTGGCGCTGCACCGCCTGGACCTGGTGATGGCCGATGAACCCATGTCGGGCCGCGTCAGCATCAAGGCCTTCAACCACCCGCTGGGCAGCACGCCCATGAGTTTTTTCTGCACGCCGAAGCTCAAAGGCACGCTCAAGGGGGATTTCCCGCAGTGCCTGAACGACGCGCCGATGCTGATCCTGGGCGTTTCCTCGTCGGTGCGCAAGCAGTTCGACAGCTGGTGCACCAAGCACCAGATTCACCCGCGCATCATTGGCGAGTTTGACGATGGCGCGCTGATGAAGGCTTTCGGGCGCGAGGGACGCGGCATCTTCATGTCGGCCAGCGTGCTGGAAGCCGAGACGCTGACGGAATATGGCGTGGAAGTGATCGGCCGCACCGACGAGATGATGGAGGACTTTTTTGCGGTCACGATCGACCGGCGCATCACCCATCCGTGCGTCGCCGCCATCACCGAGGCGGCACGTGGACAATTGCTCCATGGCCTGGGTCGGCGGGGCGCCTGATGGCATCAGGCCGGGAGCCATGGTCCCCGGCCGATGTGCTTTCACACAGGGCGACCCTATTTCGAGGCGGCTGCGGCCGGTGCCGACGCTGCGCCCGCAGCGGCAGGCGCGGCACCGAAATACTGGGCATAAATCTTGTTGTAGGTGCCGTCTTCCCGGATGCCGGCCAGGCCCTTGTTGATTTTTTCCAGCAATTCGGCGTTGCCTTTCTTGACCGCGATGCCGTACTGCTCGGAGGCAAAGCTGCTGTCGGCGAGGGTCTTGAACTTTGAATCGGGGTTGTTGTTCACATAATGGACCACCACGCCGTTGTCGGCCACCACGGCATCGACGCCGCCGCCTTCCATTTCCTTCAGCGCCAGCGGCGTGGACTCGAAACGCTTCACGTTCGGGCTGTCCTTGCCCTGCAGCTTGGTGATGACCTCGTCGCCGGTGGTGCCGTTTTGGACCCCAACCTTGAGCTTTTTCAGGTCGTCGAACCTGGCAATCTTCGAATCGCTCTTGACGGCAATCAGCTGCTGCGCGTCAAAGTAGGGGGCCGAGAAGTCCAGCGTCTGCTGGCGTTCGGGCGTGATGGTGATGGCGGACACCAGCAAATCGCGGTCGCCCTGGGCCACCGAGTTGAAGATCCCCTCCCAGGGCGTGTTCAGGAACTTGACCTCGATGCCGGCTTTTTGCGCAGCGGCCTTGACCACGTCGATGTCGAATCCAACGATCTCGCCCTTGTCGTTCTGCGACTCGAACGGCGCGTACGCCGCATCGGTGCCGACGGCATAGACCTTGGCCGCCGTGGCCGGGGGTGTTGCCGCAGGCGCGCTGGCCGACGGTGCTGCCGGTTCCTGCTTGCCGCAGGCGGCCAGTAGCAGCCCGGCCAGCAGGACGCTGGAGGTTTTGAGGAAGTGTCGCGTCGTGATCGTTGGCATGGGGCATTCCGTAAATGTTAATGGGCAGTCGCCCTGTCAACCCGAACGCTCAGGCGGCAGAATGACCAAAGAAAAGTATAAGGCGCTGGCCGTGGGTACGTGTTGTGCCTGCGCTGGCTTCATGCCTCAAGCAACACGCTGCAGGGCCTTGATCCGGTCCACATGCGCCTGCAGCGAGCGCAGGGCGATGGGCCACAGGCGCGGGTCGGTGTCGTCGTAGGCCTGCGCCACCCAGTCATGCATCGACCCTTCCGGCAGGGCTTTCATGGCCGCTTCCACCTTGGCTTCACGCTTCAGGCGGTGCGCCCTGAGCTGGGCGATCGCCTGCGGTGCCTCGCCGAGCACATGGCCGTGCGCCGGCAAGATGAAGTCGATCTGGTGCGCATTGCAGGCATCCGTGAGTTGGTCAAGTGAGTCGAGGTAGGCGTTCATCTCGCCGTCGGGCGGGTTGATGATGGTCGTGCTGCCGTTCAATATGTGGTCGCCCGAAAACAGCAGGCCGTCTTCCACCAGCACCAGGCACACATGGTTGGCCGCATGGCCGGGCGTGAAAACAACCTTCAATGTGTGGCTTTGCGCTTGATGGGTAAGCGTGAGCAGCTCCTGATTCAATAGCGGCCGGTCGGGTGTGAAACAGGAGTCGGCGCGTGCCGTGTCGGCGGACGGCAGGCCCAGAATCGGTGGTCGGTGCGCGCACAGCGCCTGCAAGGGCTTGGCGCCCGGTGAATGGTCAGGGTGCGAATGCGTGCAGACGATGGCCTCGATGCGCCCGCCGGTCGCGTCGAACAGGCGATGGATGTGCGCCGCATCGTCCGGCCCCGGGTCGATCACGAGGTAGCCGGTGCCGGCCGTGCCGACAATGTAGCTGTTGGTGCCCGGGCCGGTCATCATGCCCGGGTTGGGCGCGGTCAGGCGCATGACGTTTTTCAGCAGCGGCACCGGGCGCTCGCATTGCCAGTCCAGCGAATGCACGAGCTGGCCGTCGGGCGAGGTCAATGCCAGTTCGCCATAGGGCGAGTCGTGCTCCATGTAGCGCGCATCCTGGCCGCCCAGCAGACCGGCGCGCGGGCAGGAAATCCACAATGGCTTTTCGTGCGCGCAGGCGCTCAGCACCGCTTCGACGCTGGCGTACTTCGCCAGGCGCTCCAGCGTGCGCAGCGTCGGGAAAATCATGAAGAAGGTACCGGCCTCGTGGCGCGCCAGTGCGTCGGCCGGGCGCACCCAGCTGGGCTCGAACTGCTCGGCCTCATCGGCCACCGGCGTCTGGCCTTCGGGCATGCGGGCGACCAGGAAGGGCACGTCGAAACGGCGCGGCAAATCGCGGTCGGTGACCCAGTGGGCCAGGGTGAAGACATCCTCGCCCGCCAGCACCAAGCCGCGTTCCTGGCATTGCGCCGCGAACGGCGCCTTGCGGTCCATGGCGGCAATGTCAACGGTGGTGGCATGGCGGCCGTCGGCATGGCGCGCCAGCAGCACGCCGAGTTCCTCGAAGCTTTCGCGAATGGCGGCGATGGCCTGGGTCAACTGCTGATCGGACTGGCCGATCCGGCGCGTGGACTGCGCATGCGCTGCCGCGTCGGCCGCGTCGATGCCGCCGCCCGGGAAAACATAGGCACCGGGCGCAAAGCTGGCCGTCGTGGCGCGCCGGGTCATCAGCACTTCAATGCCATGCGGCGTGTCGCGCAGGAGCAGCACGGTCGCCGCCGGGCGGGTGGGCGCTGGATCGCGCTGGGGGTAAAGGAGTTGTGTGGGTCGGACCATGGCGGATTATGGCTTTGGGGACGGATTCGTGCTCCACCCCGATAGCCCATTCCTGTCGTGTGCCGGCGTTGAGTCACTTCATTGGCGGCTTGACCCGGAAGAATGCATGCAAACAACCAGGCGCCTGAAAAGTTTTCGACCTCACAAGAATGCGCTGGCTGTCGCCTTATTTCTTTAAAGCGATGAACGACTTGGGCAAACCGAAAAATCTTTCCGTCACGATACGGGCGTCCTTGAACAGGCAGTGGAACATGTCACTGGTCACCAGATCGGCATGCTCCACCAGCATCACCGCATCTCCAACGGATTCTGCTGTTTCAAAATGCCCCAGCTTGAAGTGTCTGACCAGCCATACCCGAACGGGTGCCGGAAACCAGTGAAAAAACGGCGTCATGAAATGCGGCTCGATGGGGAACCAGTAGTTCGGGGTTTGAACAAAATAAGCCTGTGAGACGCGCTCGAGTTCCTTGGTGAATTGAACCTTCCGTCGCCAGTTGCCAACATGCTCCAGCACAGAGTTTGAATGGGCGATGTGAAATGCCCGGTCACTGAAACGTGCCAGGTCGCAGCCATCGGATTCGACAAAGACAAAGGGCCCATGGTCCGGCGGTAACCGGCTTCCCGGAAGGTTGACCACGGTGATTTTCACATTGCGGTCCGTCAGGTATTGCAGGGGCACGATGCCCCAATACTGTTCCGATCCGCCGATGTCTATGACGGATACCGCACCGTTCACATTGAAAACATCCTCGATCATCTCCAGCAAGGGCGCAATGCGTTTGGCCCTCAACCTGGACCCCACGGAGTCCTGGCTGTCGTAGTTTGAAAGCCGCTTGGCTAAAACGCTGGTAATGGACACGAGGGATCCTTCACGGTGGCTTGCCCGACAGGCAGACAAAGGCTTTTGTCTGGCCAGTTGAGACTTGCTTCAGCGGCTTGATGCTAATAGGGTTTCCATGGCGTCATGGTTATAAATTTTGAGTATTGCTGTAATCCCCGTGTCAAAGAAAAAAATCGTGCCAGTTATAGGTGACGCTGGTTAACAAGACGTAACTTTTTCAATTGCCTGCGTGGACAGTGCATTTGTATAAACAGGTATTCATTGCATTTTTCAAGGCACTTCAAACAAAGGCAGCCGGTAAAAATACCGTCATTGATTTGCCGGATGGTTGCGAGTTGCATGGCGCTGAAACCTACGCGGGTTTCCTGGTTCATCTGCAAAAAAGCGTGCCAATGTGCCCTCAACCATGAGAATGAAACTGGATTTTTCATGCCGTCTGGCCCGATGGCCACGGTGGCTGCAAGTCCTGATTCCTCCACCCGATCTTTCCGCTTGACGGTATCGGGGTGTTGCCAACCTGTTGGCGCCATGCCACGAAGCGCGGCTTGACACGGCTGGCATGGACGGGCCGCAGGGATAATCGCCCCCATGCGAATCCGATTTACCAAAATGCAGGGCGCGGGCAACGACTTCGTGGTGCTCGACGAAACCCGCGGTCCGCTGGGCTTGACCACCGCGCACTACCGTTTCCTGGCCGACCGCCACTTCGGCGTCGGTGCCGACCAGATCCTCACGGTGCGTCCCTCGCCGGGCGAGGGCATCGACTTTGAATACGTCATCCACAACGCCGACGGCGGCGAGGTCGAGCAGTGCGGCAACGGCGCCCGCTGCTTTGTGCGCTTCGTTCGCGAGCAGGGCTTGACCACCCAGGATGCGGTCAGGGTCAAGACGCTGGGCGGCATCATCGAGCCGCGCATGCAGCCCGACGGCCGCGTCACGGTCAACATGGGTGCGCCGGTGTTTGCGCTGGCGCGCATCCCGTTCAACCCCGCCGGCTTGACGCCCGAAACTGCCGGTTCATGGCAAAAATGGCCTCTGGCGCTTGATGGACGAGCACAGGCAGCTCCTGTTTTGGTAGCGGTCGTGTCGATGGGGAATCCCCATGCCGTACAACTGGTGGATAACGTGGACAGCGCCCCGGTTGCGCAAACCGGCCCGCTTATTGAGCACCACCCGGCTTTCCCCAAGCGGGTGAACGCCGGCTTCATGCAGGTCGTCACGCGCAGCCAGATCCGCCTGCGCGTCTACGAGCGCGGCGCTGGCGAGACGCTGGCCTGCGGCACCGGCGCCTGCGCGGCAGTGGTGGCCGGCATCCGGCTGGGCCTGCTCGACACCCGCGTCGATGCGCTGACGCGCGGCGGCGCGCTGACGATTGAATGGACGGGCGCGCTGGATGCGCCCGTGATGATGACCGGACCGGCGACGACCGTGTTCGAGGCCGAGATTGACGTTCCCGATATGCTGTGACCCGCCGGCATCCCTGCGCCAGGGTGACGCCGCTTTAAAAAAATGGAGACAACGCTGCCATGAATCCTGCCATGAACCTTGCCGTGCAACCGGTCACCGAAGACGACATTGCCGACTTCCTGGTCAACCAGCCCGACTTTTTTGAGCGCCATGCCGAACTGCTGGCGTCGGTGCAACTGTTCAGTGGCCACGGCGACCGCGCCATCAGCCTGCAAGAGCGCCAGGCTGGCCTGCTGCGGGAAAAAATCAAGGCGCTGGAAACCGGTGTGCTTGAGATGGTCCGGCATGGCCAGGACAACCTGTTGATCGCCGGCAAGATGCAGTCCTGGACGCGCCGGCTGCTGCAGACGGCACAGGCGCGGGACCTGCCGGGCGCCATCGTCGAGGGGCTGGCCGCTGAGTTCCAGATTCCGCAGGCCGCCATCCGGCTGTGGGGCGTGAACCCTGCGCATGCCGGTGAAGGCTTTGCGCGGGAGGTCAGCGACGATGTGAAGTCTTTTGCGGCTTCGCTGAGCGTGCCGTATTGCGGCACCAACGCGGATTTTGAAGCCGCTCGCTGGCTTGCACAAGCCGGACAAGCGCTGTCGCTGGCGCTGATTCCGCTGCGCGCCAGCCTTGACGCGCCGGTGTCCGGTCTGCTGGTGCTGGCCTCGCCCGATGGCCAGCGCTTTCACAGCGGCATGGGCACCGAATTCCTTGAACGGCTCGGCGAACTGGCCGGCGCGGCGCTGTCGCGTCTGCAGGCGCCGGTTGCCTTGCCGACCTTGGAACACGCTGAAAACCCCGCATGACCCGCTTGCCGCCCGCGCCGGTTGCTGTGCCTGAAGCGCCTGAAGCGCCGGACCCGCTGGTCAGCCGCTACCTCGCCTAGGTCCGGGTGGAAAAGCGGCTCGCCAGCCGCACCGTCGAGTTGTACACCGCCGACCTGCAAAAGCTGCAAGCCCAGGCGCGCAAGGCCGGCGTGGCACTGACCGGCGTGACCCACACGCATTTGCGGCGCTGGGTGGCGCAAATGCATTCCGGTGGACGCAGCGGGCGCGGCATCGCGTTGATTTTGTCGGGCTGGCGCGGTTTTTACACCTGGCTGGGCCGCGAAGGCCTGGTGCCGGGCAACCCGGTGCAGGACGTGCGCTCGCCCAAGGTGGCCAAGCCGCTGCCCAAGGCACTGAGCGTTGATGAAGCGGTGCAGCTGGCCCGTTTCGAAGCCGACGCTTCCGGCGTTGACGCCTTCATGGAAGCGCGCGACCGCTGCATCACCGAACTGCTCTACGGCTGCGGCCTGCGCATCGGCGAACTGGTGGGGCTCGATGCGCAGGCCAGCGGCCAGGCGCGCGGCTGGATCGACCGCGATGCCGGCGAGGCGCATGTGCTGGGCAAGGGCGAAAAACGGCGCAGCGTGCCGGTGGGCAGCGCGGCGCTTGCGGCGCTGCAGGCCTGGCTGGTCATCCGCAACGCCTCGGCCATTCCCGCCGCGGAAGGCCGCGCGGCACTGTTCATCAGCCAGCGCGGCACCCGCCTGACGCCGCAGCACATCCGGGTGCGCCTGAAGCAGCGCTCGCAGCAGGCCGGGCTGGCCACGCCGGTGCACCCGCACATGCTGCGCCATTCGTTTGCCAGCCACATGCTGCAGTCCAGCGGCGATTTGCGCGCGGTGCAGGAGCTGCTGGGCCATGCCAACATCACCACCACGCAGGTCTACACGCGGCTCGACTTCCAGCACCTGGCGAAAATCTACGACGCGGCGCACCCCCGGGCGATGTCGAATGGCGCAGGCGCCAAGGCCGACGCGCCGCCGGGTGAGGGCGCCCGCCGCAAAGCGCCCGGGCCGCCGCCCGAAAACGGCTGAAAATTTCCGCGCGCAAGCCCCCGTCACCGCTTGCCCCTGCACCGAAGGCAGCGGGCGTTTTTCAGACGCGACAATACCGCCATGAACATCATTCGATTGAAAGACGGCAAGGAACGCTCCCTGCTGCGCCGCCATCCCTGGGTTTTTTC
>JBBSRS010000085.1:0-8617 GCA_038242795.1 Burkholderiales bacterium | reverse complement strand
GGCGGCGACCGGTGACAAGCCGGTGGCCTTCATGATCTCGGGCAGCAGCACCGACAGGCTGGTGAAGAGCGGACGCAGGTTGCACGCGATCAGGATCAGGCTGACGGCGAGCAACAGTTTGCGGCCACCGCTGGGAGCGAGCGTCTGGCCGGGCTCGCGCACGCTGTCGATTTCGGCATCGACAAGCGGGGTTTGCGCGTCGTGCGCCTGCAGGAAGGTCGAGGAATTCATCGTTGTCGTTTTCAGGTAGCCAGCGAAGCGAGCCCGCGGACGCGCAAAAGTGTCAGGGCGTGATGCCTTCGGCGCGCAAGTGCAGCACGCGGTCGGCCCGGGATGCGGCGGCTTGCGAGTGGGTCACCAGCACCAGTGCGGCGCCATGTTCGCGTGTTTGTGCCGTCAGCACCTCCATCACCCGGGCCGCTGTGGTCGGGTCGAGGTTACCCGTCGGTTCGTCGGCAAGCAGCAGTGCAGGGCGATGGACCAGTGCGCGGGCGATCGCCACGCGCTGCAACTGGCCTCCGCTCAACTGCTGCGGCAAACGCGCCCCCAGGCCACCCAGCCCGACGATGGCCAGCATGTGCTGCACGCGGACATCGTCCTGCTGGCCCAGCAGCATCAGCGGCAGTGCGACGTTTTGCGCCACGTCCAGGTGCGGCAGCACGTGAAAGGCCTGGAACACAAAGCCGACATGGCGCCGTCGCCACAGCGCTCGCGCGTTGCCGTCTAGCGTGCCCAGGTCGATGCCGTCATGCGTGATGCTGCCGGTGTCCCACGTGTCGAGGCCGGCCATGCAGTTGAGGAGGGTCGACTTGCCCACGCCCGATTCGCCGACGATGGCGACGAATTCGCCCGGCGCCACGTCCAGCGAGACGTTGCTGAAAACGGCGGCATCGCCGTAGCGCTTGCCCAGCTGGCTGATTGTCAGGCGCATGGGAAGCTGCCCCTGTGCGCCTTGACGCGTTCGAGCACCTGCTGCAGCGCCGTTGGGTCGTCGCAGGCCACCACCTCGCGCTGCGGCATGGAACGCAGCCAGGTGATCTGCCGCTTGGCCAGCTGGCGCGTGGCAAAAATGCCCTTGTCGCGCAAGATGTTGAAGTCTTTTTCGGAAAAATTTTTGCCCGGTCCGTCGGCCTCCAGTGCCTCCAGCGCTTCCCACGCCTGGCGGTAACCGACGCAGCGCATCGACGGCAAATCAGGCGTCAAGTCGCCCCGGGCGCGCAAGGCCCTGACTTCATCGATCAAGCCGGCGGCCAGCATGGCGTCAAAGCGCCGGGCAATGCGCTCGTGCAGCCAGGCGCGGTCTGCTGGTTCCAGGGAAATGAGGATGTTTGCGCTTACTGGAGGTGCGCTGTCAGCTGTGTTTTTGATAGCGTTTCGCTGGTGAAAAAACGACAGCGGCTGGCCGGTGAGCCGGAACACTTCCAGTGCCCGGGAAATGCGTTGCGAATCAAGCGGCGCCAGCCGCGCGGCCGTCACCGGATCGACCTGCGCGAGCTGCTGGTGCAGCGCCGGCCAGCCCTGGGCGCTGGCTTCCACCAGCAATGCCGCGCGCACCGCCGGGTCGGCCTTGGGCATGTCGTCCAGCCCGTCGAACAGCGCCTTGAAATACAGCATGGTGCCGCCCACCAGCAGCGGCAGCCTGCCGCGTGCGCTGATGTCTGCGATCAGCTGCTGGGCGTCGTGCACGAATTCGGCGGCGCTGTAGGCCTGCAGCGGGTCGCGAATGTCGATCAGGTGATGCGGCACGGCGGCCCGTTCGCTGGCACTGGGCTTGGCGGTGCCGATGTCCATGCCCCGGTAAACCAGGGCGGAATCGACGCTGATGATCTCGACCGGGTACTCCTGGGCAATGGCCAGCGCGGCGGCGGTTTTTCCCGACGCCGTGGGGCCGGCCAGGGCGATGCAAAAGGTGTGGGGGAGCGGCGCCCGGTGCGCGGGTGCAAAAGAGACAGGCATGCGCTTGAGGCTACCAGAAAGCCCTGCCAGCGCTGTCGCCCGCACTGCGGTTCGGGGCTTAGGGCCGCAGCCCCGCGGGCGACATGCGTGTGGCTGCGGGCCTGGCACCAAACAGTTCGCTCAACGCCACACGGTACTGCGCCTGGCCCAGTGAGTTGGTATTGTGGTGCGAGCCACCCTCGACCAGCACGAAGGCCTTGGGTTGCTGCGCCGCTTCGTACAGCTTGCGCCCCAGTGCCGGCTGGATCAGCCGATCGTCGGAGCCGTGCACCACCAGCAACGGCGAGCCCAGCCGGGTGACCTTGTCCAGCGAATCGAAGGGCTGGGTGATCAGCAGGCGCAGCGGCAGCCAGCCCCATTTCATGGTGCCGACCACATCGGCAATCGAGGTGAACGTGCCTTCGACAATCGTGCCGGCCTCGTCATCGACCTTGGCAGCCAGTTCAATCGCGACCGCGCCGCCCAGGGAATGGCCGAAGATGTAGCGTGGCTGGCCCGGTTGCCGGGCGCCCAGCCAGTCCCAGGCAGCGCGCGCATCCTCGTAGGCCATGTTTTCTGACGGCAGGTCGGGCGAGCTTTTGCCAAATCCCCGGTAATCAATCGCCAGCACGGAAAACCCCAGTTCCTGCATGCGGCGGATGCGCGGCGCAGAGCCTTCGACGTTCCAGCGCGCACCGTGCAGAAACAGCAGCAGCGGGGCCTTGGCGCCGTTCCAGCCCGCTTGCCCCGGGTTGGCAGGCAGCCACAGGCCGTGCAGCCTGACGGGGATGCCGGTGGCTTTCGAGTCAAAGCCGATCCACACATCCTGCATGTCCCGCACCAGCTCGGCGCTGCCGCCCCAGCTGCGGTCGCTGGGCTGAAAGATCCAGCCGCGCTGCTTCTGGTCAAGCGCCGTGCCGCCGGCCAGCAGCGCAAAGGCAAACAGCAGGAAAAAAAGAAGCGACAAAAAAATCGGCCAGCGTTTCATCATTTCATAGAGCGCGCCGGGCCACAAAAGTTCGCATGGACCAGGGCGCACTGGCCAGCGGTCTGCGGTGGCTAAGGCAGGAGCGGCTTTTGCGCTTGCGCCAGGTCGCTGCGCGCCTTGTCCAGGTCGGCCTGCTGGCTGGCGATTTTCCGGGAATCCCCTCGGGCCTGCGCCCTGGCCAGCTTTTGCTCCCGCTCGTCGACTTTTTCCGTGGCCTTTTTGATGTCGCGTTCACGGTCTGTGGCCAGTGCGGCATCCGTGCAGTTCGACTGCGTGGCACGCAAGGCTTTTTGCAGGCCGGCAATCTGATGCTGCCGGCCCTGCGCCTGTGCCAGGCCGACCTCCGATTCAATGCGTGCGATCTTGGCGGCGCAGGCCGGCTCGGCGGCCAGCAAAGGGGTGGCGGCAAGGACCAGCAGGCTGGCAATGAGGAGTTGTTTCATGAATTTTTCTGTGAGGGGGTGCCGGTTGGCAAAAGGACGTGGAGTATGCGCGCTTCACCCAGGCACAAAAAAAGGGGCTGTGATGCCCCTTGGGTTTGACTGCCGCCGGCGCAGCGGTTTACACCACGCCCTGCGCCAGCATCGCGTCGGCCACCTTGACGAAGCCGGCCACGTTGGCGCCATCGACATAACTGAACGTTCCGTCTTCGCGCTGGCCATACTGCAGGCAGGCGCTGTGGATGTCCTGCATGATCTGCAGCAGGCGCGCATCGACCTCGTCGCGCGACCACGACAGGCGGATGGCGTTCTGGCTCATTTCCAGGCCCGACGTGGCCACGCCGCCGGCGTTGCTGGCCTTGCCTGGCGCATACAGCACGCCGTGGCCTTCAAACACCCGCATGGCCTCCAGCGTCGAAGGCATGTTCGCGCCTTCGGCCACGCAGACCACGCCGTTTTTCACCAGCAGCCGGGCGTCGTCGCCGTCCAGCTCGTTTTGCGTCGCGCAGGGCAGGGCGACATCGACCGGCACGTGCCATGGGCTGACGCCCGGGTGGAACGCCACGCCGGTGCGCTCGGCATAGTCGTTGACCCGGCCATACAGATGGTTCTTGACTTCCATCAGTTCGGCCAGTTTTTCGGTCGTGAAACCGTCTTCATCGACGATGGTGCCGCTGGAGTCAGACACGGTGATGACCTTGGCGCCCCGCGCCATGGCCTTTTCCACCGCGTACTGCGCCACATTGCCCGAGCCCGACACGCTGACGCGCAGGCCGTCCAGGGTGCGGCCTTTTTGTTTCAGCATCTCTTCCGCGAAATAGACCGTGCCGTAGCCGGTGGCTTCCGGGCGGATCAGGGAGCCGCCAAAGCTCAGGCCCTTGCCGGTGAAGACGCAGTCGGAGCGGTTGGAGAGTTTTTTGTACATGCCGGCGATGAAGCCGATTTCGCGCCCCCCCACGCCCATGTCGCCGGCCGGCACGTCGGTGTCGCTGCCGATGTGGCGGAACAACTCGCTGGCAAACGCCTGGCAAAAGCGCATCACTTCGAGCGGGCTCTTGCCCTTGGGGTCAAAGTCCGAGCCGCCCTTGCCGCCGCCCATGGGCAGCGTGGTCAGCGCGTTTTTCAGGGTCTGCTCGAAGGCAAGGAATTTCAGGATCGACAAGTTCACCGACGGGTGAAAGCGCAGACCGCCCTTGTACGGGCCGATGGCCGAGCTGTGCTGGATGCGGTAGCCGCGGTTGACGCGGACTTCGCCCCGGTCGTCAATCCACGAGACGCGGAACATGATGGTGCGCTCCGGCTCGATCAGGCGGTCGAGCAGCCCATGTTCGGCATATTTGGGATGCTTTTCAATGTACGGCCAAAGGCTTTCCAGCACCTCGGTCGTGGCTTGCAGGAATTCTGGCTGGCCTGGATTGCAGCCGGCGACATGGCTTAAAAAGCTGTCCAGGGATTTGTATTTCATCCGTTCAATTCTCATATTGGTACATAAACTCATGCGGAAATAACATTTTGCCGCGAAACAGGGTCGTTTTTGGCTTCTGTCCACATCAATTGACTTGCATTGCACCAAATAAGGGATTTTTATCCACTGGGCAAACATTTCAGGGCGGGCATGAGGAATGGGTATGGACGGCCACGCCTCTAAACTTCAGCCATGATGACCAACGATTTTTCCACCCCTTCCGCCACTGCCCGCGTTCTGGGGCTTGCGGGCCTGCTGCCTTTCGTGGCGGGTGCGCTGGCACTGGCCCTGCTCGATGCGCCTGGCTTGAAGGCATGGGCGGGAACGGCGCTGACAGCCTATGGCGCGTTGATCGCCACCTTTCTCGGGGGCATTCACTGGGGGCTGGCGATGCAGGACGTGCAACCTGTCAATGTGCGCCTGGGCTGGGGCGTTTCGCCCAGCCTGCTGGCGTGGGTGGCGCTCCTGCTGCCGGTCGGCATGGGCCTGGCATGGCTGGCCGTGCTGCTGGTGACCTGCTATGCGGTCGACCGAACGCTGTATGCCAGCGCCGGGCTGTCGGGCTGGCTGGGCCTGCGGCTGCAGCTCACCAGCGTTGCCACGCTCAGCTGCCTGGTTGGCGCCTGGGCGGTGCGTTGAACCCCTGAAACCGGCTCACCTGGCCATCAGCGTCCGCGCAAAAACAGACTGTCCAGTTCCTTCAGGCTGACCTGTCGCCAGGTCGGCCGGCCGTGGTTGCACTGGTCGGAGCGGTCGGTGGCTTCCATCTGGCGCAGCAGCGCGTTCATTTCATCGACCGTCAGACGCCGGTTGGCGCGCACCGCGCCGTGGCAGGCCATGGTGCCCAGCAGCTCGTGGTGCGCCCGCTCGACCACGGTGCTGGCCTCCCTCTGCGCGAGTTCGGCCAGCACGCTTCTGGCCAGTTCCACCGCATCGCCGGTCGCCAGGCTCGTCGGCACGGCCCGCACCGCCAGCGTCTTCGGCGAAAACGGCGTGATTTCCAGACCCAGCAGGGCCAGGGTGTCGCTGCAGGCCTCGGCGGTCGCCACTTCGTGCGGCGTGGCGGCAAACGTCGCCGGAATCAGCAAGGGCTGGCTGGCGATGCGCGCGCTGTCAAACTGGCTTTTCAGCCGCTCATAGACGATGCGCTCGTGGGCCGCATGCATGTCCACGATGACCAGGCCCTGGTTGTTTTCGGCCAGGATGTACACGCCCTGCAACTGCGCCAACGCGCGGCCCAGCGGCCAGTCGCCATGGGGCAGGGCGGCCTCTGGCGGCGGGCTGGACGCCTGGGTTTCCAGGATGGCGGCGGGGGTGCTGGTTAATGGACGGTCAGGCTCAGCGGGTTTGAGCGTGCCGGGCGCCACCGGCCACAGCGCTTCGAAGTCCGAAACACGGTTCCCCTGGTCTGCTCCGAATTTAATAGCTGGTTGCGCCCATCCCTGCTGCGCAAACACCTGTTTTGGCTTCAAACTGAAATTCAGCAAGGGTTGGGGGGAGGCTTCGGCGGTCCTGGCGTTTGCGCTGGCCGCGCCGGCGCGGGGCGCGGCCAGCGCATCCTGCACGCCATGGCGCACCGCCTGGTGCACCTCGCGGCTGTCGCGAAAGCGCACCTCGATCTTGGTCGGGTGCACATTCACATCGACCCGCGCCGGGTCGATCTCGACATACAGCGCATACACCGGCTGGCGGTGGCCGTGCAGCACATCCTCATAAGCGCTGCGGGCGGCATGCGTCAGGACCTTGTCGCGCACGAAGCGGCCGTTGACATAGGCAAACTGCTGGTCGGCGCGCGAGCGGGCGGCGTCGGGAATGCCGGCCCGGCCCCAGACACGCACGACCGGCTGGCCATCGGCCCGCAACGCGCTGCTTTCGTAATGCACGACCACCGACTGCCCGACGAATTCGGCGCCCAGCACGTCGGCCAGTCGCCGGGTGTGGGCTTCAAACCCGTCTGTGCCCTCTAACCCCACGCAGGCGCGCCATTGCTCGACCAGTTTGCCTTCGTGCCAGATGGCAAAGCCCACCTCTGGCCGCACCAGGGCATGGCGGCGCACGGCTTCGATGCAGTGCGCCAGTTCTGTGGCATCGGTTTTCAAAAACTTGCGACGCGCGGGCGTGGCGTAAAACAACTCGCGCACCTCGACGCTCGTGCCGCGCGCGCGCGGGGCCGGCTTCAGCTCGCCGGTGCGGCCGTCCAACTGCCAGGCGTGCTCGGTGTCCGGCGTGCGCGAGATCAGGCTCATGTCGGCAATCGAGTTGATCGCGGCCAGCGCCTCGCCCCGAAAACCCATGGTGCCGACGGCCTCCAGGTCCTGCAGCGACGCGATCTTGCTGGTGGCGTGGCGGCGCAGCGCCACGGGCAGTTCTTCGCGGGCAATGCCCAGGCCGTCGTCCTCCACCACGATCAGCCGCACGCCCCCGGCCGACAGGCGCACCGTCACCTGCGTCGCCCCGGCGTCCAGTGCGTTGTCGAGCAGTTCGCGCACCACCGAAGCCGGGCGTTCCACCACCTCGCCCGCGGCGATCTGGCTGATCAGTTCATCGGGAAGGTCACGGATGGGGCGGCGCGCGGCCGGGTCTTGAAGCGTCATGAAGCAGCAATTCTAGGCGCAGCCCCCGCTTGCCCGGCCGCCCTGCAGGTGCCCGGTTCTTCAGGCGGTGTGTCGCGCAAACCATGTCAGGCAGCGCACACAAAAGGAACGCGAACGTCAACCCATGCCAAGAGGGATGCTTGAAAAGCCATGTTTCCGGGCCTGTTTTTCAGCAATGGCGCGTTGGTTTTCAGGCAACGGCTCTGGCTTGCGCCGTCTGGCGGTGTGGGCATCGGAAAAAACGGCCTGCCGACCTGTCAAAATCCCGTGCATGGAACTAGCTGCCTTTCTCATCGATTTCATCCTGCATGTCGACAAGCACCTCGAAACCTTCGTGGCCAGTTATGGCCTGTGGGTTTACGCGCTGCTGTTCATGATCATTTTTGTCGAAACCGGCGTGGTCGTGATGCCGTTCCTGCCCGGCGACTCGCTGCTGTTTGTCGTCGGCGCGATGTGCGGCGTCGGCCTGATGAGCTATCCGCTGGCAGTTAGCCTGCTGTTTGTCGCGGCGGTGCTGGGCGACCAGTGCAATTATTCGATCGGCCGCTACATCGGGCCCAAGGTGTTCCAGTGGGAAGACTCGCGCCTTTTCAACAAGCGGGCCTTCAACCAGGCGCATGCGTTTTACGAGCGCTATGGCGGCGTGACCATCATTGCCGCGCGCTTCATGCCTTTTTTGCGCACCTTCGCGCCTTTTGTCGCCGGCATTTCACACATGAGCCGCGGCAAGTTCTCGCTGTTCAACATCGTCGGCGCGGCCTTGTGGGTCGGCGGCATCGTCACGGCGGGCTATGCCTTTGGCAACGTGCCTTTTGTCAAGACGCACCTGGACAAGATCATCTGGGCCATGATTCTGGTTCCGGGCCTGTTCGTGCTCTTGGGCGCCTGGCGGGCACGGCGCCAGGCGGGCAGCACGCCGGTCCAGCCTTGACGCCTCTGCGACGTTCCGGCGACTGCGGCCTTGCCCGACGGCAGACAATCATGGCTTTGCACGCCGTTCCTGACTGGCCGCGATGCGTTTTTTTGAATGACCACCATGTCGATGCCCCTTTGCGATGTGCGCACCCTGCCCGAACTTCTCGCCTTCCGGCTGGCGCAGAGCCCCGAGGGCGCGGCCTACCGAACGTTTGACGAGGTCGCCGGCCAGTGGCAGACCACCCGCTGGGCCGAGGCTGGCGAGCGCATTGCGCAGTGG
>JBBSRS010000084.1:0-8666 GCA_038242795.1 Burkholderiales bacterium | reverse complement strand
GAAGGCGTTGAATGGAACACCCCGGCCGGCGGCATGTTCCTGTGGGTGCGCCTGCCTGAAGGCATGAATGCGGTTGAGCTGCTGCCCAAAGCGGTGGATCGCAACGTGGCGTTTGTGCCGGGCCGGGCGTTTTATGCCGGACAGGCCGATGTCCGCACGCTGCGCCTGTCCTTCGTGACGTCCAGCGTGGCGCAGATCGACATCGGCATTGCCGCGCTGGCCGCCGCCATTCGGGACATGCATGCAGGGTCAAGCGCTTTCAGGGCCAGCAGCGCACCGATGCTTGAAGCCTTTCCTCTTGCTTGAAAGCCTGAAACACTGGCTGTGCCCCTGGCCGGAAAGAAAACCATGACATCTCGTCCGTTCCGGCAAGTTGACGTTTTCACGGCTGTGCCTTACTTCGGAAACCCGCTGGCAGTGGTGCTTGACGGCAGCGGGCTCAACGACGCAGCGATGCAGCGTTTTGCTCGCTGGACGAATCTGTCGGAAACTGCTTTTTTGCTGCCGCCCACCGACGCCTCGGCGGATTACCGGGTGCGCATTTTCACGCCCGGCGGCGAGTTGCCGTTTGCCGGCCATCCGACGCTGGGCAGTTGCCACGCCTGGCTTGAAGCCGGCGGACAGCCAAAAGTCAGCGGCAGGGTCGTGCAGCAATGCCCGCTGGGCCTGGTCAACATCCGGCGCGAAGCCGGAACCCCGCGGCTGGCCTTTGCCGCGCCGCCTTTGCAGCGCATGCCGCTTGATGCCGGACTGCTGGCGCAGGTGGTCGAGGCACTCGGGCTGCAAACCGGGCAGGTGCTTGCGGCGCAACGGCTGGACAACGGACCGGTGTGGCTGGGCCTGCTGCTCGACAGCGTGGAGTCGGTGTTGCAAGTGGCACCGAACCCTCTGGCGCTTGAAAAACTCGGGGCAGAGGTCGGTATTGCAGGCATTTATCCGCCCGAGGAAATGCCTTTGCTGATTGGCCGGGCCAACCGTGAAGCACGCGCGTTCGCGCTTGAGGCCAGTCAAAAGCCAAGCATTGCGGCCGTGCCCGATCTGGAAGTTCGCGCTTTCGCCGCCGCCATTGGCATTGCCGAAGACCCGGTAACCGGCAGCCTGAATGCCAGCCTGTCGCAGTGGCTGATGGCTGAAGGCCGCATGCCGGAGCGCTACATGGCGTCGCAAGGGGTTTGCCTGGGCCGTGCCGGACAGGTCTATCTGGAGCGCGATGCGCAGGGCCAGGTCTGGGTGGGTGGGGAATCGGTGACCTGCGTCGAAGGCCAGGTCATGCTGGGCACCCGCCGGCGCTGACAACGCCCTTGGCCCGTTTGCTGGCTGTTCTGGATTGCCCAGAATCAGCGCCAATATATTTCTTGACGCCATGGTCTATAAAGTGACGGTCCCATGGTCGGGCTGTCAGCCTAAAATCATCGAAAGCGACACCCGCGCCATTTAACCTTTGCCACCCTCACAGGCAAGACCGTTGAACACGAATTTTCCCGGCCAACAATGGACTCCCAGGATGATCCCGCAAACCTCGACCAGCCCCCTTCTGCCCCAAAATGTGCCGGGCGCCGAGTTGTCACTGCGTGAGGACGGGGCGCGTTATGCCTTGCTGCAGCGCCTGACACCGGTACTGCAACACCAGATCATGGGCAACTTCCAGTCGATGGACATGATTGCCGTGATGCTGGACCGGCGCCTTCAATCGGCCACCCCCGACCTGGACAGCATGCGTCAGGACTGCGCCCTGCTGGGCAGTGTGTCCGAGTCAGCCCTCAAGTCCATCATCAACCTGCTGACCTGGGTTCGTCCGAAACCGGCTGCCACCCAGCCCTTTGATGCCGGCGTGGAGGAATGCGCCGCACTGCTGTTCAACGATTTCAAGCTCAAGGGTGTCGTCATTTCCAATGAGGTGTCGCATGTTGCTGCAGAGGTTCCCTGCCAGGCACTCCGCAGTGTTGTCAGCGCAGCGCTTTTCTGCCTGAGCGATCAGGCACCGGTGCCCGCAAAGCTCACGTTGAACGCCCATGTGTTGGACGACTGCATTCACCTGTCAATCGAACCGAGCCTTCATGGATCACAACATACCGGAACGCTTCGTGCCAACAACTGTCGGCTTGTGAACTGGCGGGACCTGGAACTGCTGGCGGCCGCCGAATCGGTCGAGCTCACGCGCACTGACAGCGGTGTGCGCTTGGCGTTCAAGCTGCCTTCTGGAAATAAGCGACTGCCAGCCAGCCAAAGCACCGCTTGAGGCGTAAAACTTGAAGGCAAACCCTAAGAATCGCCTTTAAATAGCCTGTTTGGCTGATAACTTTCAATTTTAAATTGATGAAACTGATTTGTTAAAGTAGAGTTGCTCAAGCGCCAAGCATTCACAGTTTCTCAATTCCAAACTCAACTCGACACTTTTGCAACAAGGTGACCTTCACATGTTCTGTTGAAACACAAACAAGGTCATTTTGGAAAAAGCAGGTCTGTCTTTCGCTCAAAGGAAAACAATGGCTTTACGCGTGTTTCTGGTTGAAGACAGTGCCGCCCAGTGTGCCTACCTCACGCAAATCCTGACGGCCGAAGCAAAGGCCCTCATTGTGGGCCTGGCCGCCACGGAACACCAGGCCGTGCGCTGGCTTGACCGCCATCCTGACCAGTGGGACATTGCACTCGTCGATCTTTTCCTGGGCGAAGGAACCGGTGTTGGCGTGATCAGGCATTGCCAGAACCGTCGTCCTGATCAGCGCATTGTCGTGATGACCAACCATGCGCGCAACGACCACCTGTTGCGGCACTGCGAACGGCTTGGCGTCGATGCGGTTTACCACAAGGCCACCGAACTCGACAGCCTGATCGCTTACTGCCGGTCGATGGTCGCCAGAATGCCTCAGTGCGCAGCCTAGCGCCGCCGTCCCCCGGGTGACAAGGACGACTCGGGCAGCTGGTCAAAATTCATGCCATGGGAACACTATATTTGGTACGCCACGGCCAGGCTTCGTTTGGCGCCGATGACTACGATGTCCTGAGTCCGCTCGGGCACCGGCAAAGCGTGCGTCTGGGCGAATACTTCAAGGGCAAGGGGTTGCATTTCGAGGCCGCCCTGACCGGCACGCTGCACCGCCAGGTCCAGACGTTTGCCGGCATTTGTAAAGGCATGGGTGTGGGGTTTGCCAGCAGCGATTCCGCCAATCGGCCCTTGGATGGCACGCTGGACAAGGGCACCATGCCTGCCGCACTGCCGCACATGCTCTGGCCGGGTCTGAATGAATACGACAGCGCTGCCGTGATCGCCGCGGTTCACCCCTACCCGCTGGCCAAACCCGACACGCCCGAGTTGTACAAGCACCACTTTCGACTTCTGAAAGACGGCCTGGCGCAGTGGATGGCTGGCGTGGTCAGCCCCCAGGGCATGCCCAGTTACAACGCGTTTGTCGCTGGCGTCACGGCAGCGCTGGACCATGTCCGCACCCACCACGAAGGCCCTGTGCTGCTGGTTTCCAGCGGCGGGCCGATTGCCACGGCCGTTGGCCATGTGCTGGGCACCCGTGCGGAAACGACGATTGAGCTGAACCTGGGCATCCGCAATGGCTCGGTCACCGAGTTTGCGTTTACCCCCCGGCGCCACCGGCTGGTCACCTTCAACACGTTGCCGCATCTGGATGCGCCTGAATACTCCAATTGGGTGACTTTCGCCTGATGGGCTGCGCAATGCAGCCGGTCCAGGGCTATCCAAGAGAAGCGAATACTATCAATTAGATAGCTAACTGCACAAGCTGCACATGCGCAAACGGGTCTTTTCATTCAAACCCTGTCACGCGAACACAGGCATGCGCCTCAGACTCACTTTGCCGACGTGCCGCTGACACGCCAGACCGCATTGCCGACATCGTCTGCCACCAGCAGTGCGCCGCGCTTGTCCATCGCCACACCGACCGGCCGGCCGTAGGCCTTGCCGTCGGGGCTCAAAAACCCGGTCAGCACATCGACCGGCAGGCCCGCAGGCTGGCCCTTGGCAAAGGGCACAAACACCACTTTGTAGCCGCTCAATGGCTTGCGGTTCCACGAGCCATGCTCGCCGACAAACGCCCCGCTGGCCAACGAAGCCGGCAAGGCGTTGCCTTCGGAAAAAGCCATGCCCAGCGGCGCGACATGCGAACCCAGCGCATAGTCGGGCGCAATCGCCTTGGCCACCATATCGGGCCGTGGCGGCTTGACGCGCACATCGACGTTCTGGCCGTAGTAGCTGTAGGGCCAGCCGTAAAACGCGCCGTCCTTCACCGAGGTGAGGTAGTCCGGCACCAGGTCGCTGCCGATTTCATCGCGCTCGTTCACCACCGTCCAGAGCGCGCCGGTTTCAGGCGCCCAACCCATGCCGCTCGGGTTGCGCAGACCGGAGGCAAACACCCGGTGGTTGCCGGTTTTCGGGTACACCTCCCAGATGGCGGCGCGGCCTTCCTCGGCCTCCATGCCGTTTTCCGCCACATTGCTGTTCGAGCCGACGGTGACGTACAGCTTGCTGCCGTCCGGGCTGGCCATGACGTTTTTCGTCCAGTGGTGATTTATCGGGCCGCCCGGCAAATCCACCACCTTGACCGGCGCTTCGCTGATGCTGGTCTGGCCTGCCTGGTACGGGACCTTCACCACCGCATCGGCATTGGCGATGTACAGGTCGCTGCCCACCAGCGCCATGCCATAGGGCGAGTTCAGGTTCTGCATGAAAACCGTTCGGGTTTCGGCCTTTCCATCACCGTCCATGTCGCGCAGCAGCGTGATGCGGTTGGCCGACGGAACGCCAGCGCCGGCCTTGGCCATCACCTTTTTCATGACCCAGCCCTTGATGCCCTTGCCGTCTTCCGGCTTGGGCGGCGCGTTGCTTTCGGCGACCAGCACATCGCCGTTGGGCAAGACATAGACCCAGCGGGGGTGGTCCAGCCCGCTGGCCAGCGGGGTGACGCTCAAGCCCGCCATGGCAGTGGGCATCGCGCCTTCCGGCCAGCCGGTGGCCGGTGCAATGTTGACGGTCGGAATCAGGCTGCTCTGGGGCAGAGGCAGGGTCGGGTTGGCGCCCATGCCGTCCGTGGCGGCCAGCATGGCGGTGTCGCCGCAAGCGGCCAGGCTCGCCAGCGTCACAAGGCACAAGGCGCTGGCATGGCAGCGGGTGAAATTAAAAATACGTGGATGCATGAAAAGCTCCTTGAAAACAGTGTTCAGGCACTGCCGCGAAGCAGCAAACCCTGGCCTTAATTTGACGGCAGGCCACAGCCGTGGCAATCAGCCAGTCACGCAGGAATCTGTCGGTGTTTTACCCTGTCAGGCGGTTGGGTGCTGACCTGATGGGCTGTTGCAGGACGGACGGCCGTCCATTCACCCTGAACCATGCAGGAAGCAAAAAAAATCAGCGCGGCAGCAATGGCAGATCGGCTTTTTTCAGGGTGCGCAGCACAAAGCTCGACTGGCTGTGGCGTATGCCCTTGATCTTGTAGAGCCGTTCGCGCAGCAGCCGCTCATAGTCCTTGGTGTCCTTCACCGCAATGCGCAGCAAATAGTCGTATTCACCCGACACCAGCCAGGCCTCGATCACCTCGGGAATCGCCGCCAGGGTTTCGCCAAACTTTTCCAGTGTGTTGTCGGAATGGCTGTCGAGCGTGACCTGCACCAGCACGGTTTCACCCAGCCCCAGCGCCTGCGCATTGAGCCGCACCGTGTAGCCTTCGATGACGCCGGCGTCCTCCATTTTCTTGATGCGGCCCCAGCACGGCGACGGGCTCAGCCCCACCGCCTGCCCGATGTCGTGCAGGCTGGTGCGGGAGTCGGCTTGCAGCACTTGAAGAATTTTTCGGTCCAAAGTATCCATGCGGTTAATTTATCCGAAATTTCTTTTTTTACAGAATATTTATCTGTAATTCTAAAAATAACCGGGAAATCAGGGAAATCCTTCGGCCGCTGCTGACGGATACTTGTTTCACACCACGGCCCGGCTTACCCGCCAGGCCAGCGGTACAAACCCCCACGCTGCTTACCCCTGGCCTGGGGGTTTGCTTTTTGCGGCGCAGTGACTCAGTACGCCGTGGTGCTGCGCAGCGTGTCGGCCGGCAGCTGGTCGATTTCAGCCAGCAACTGCGCCAGACTGCGGCCCATCGCGCCCAGCAGCGCCTGCCCTTTTTCTGCCGTGGCCGCAGCGGCATTGCCGACCGCCCCATGCGGGTTGTAATCCTGCATCTGCCAGCCCAGTTTGGCGCTGCGGCCATCGCCCAAAATGCTGAAACGCTCCGAGCGGTCCTGCGAGGCCGAATGAAAATCCTGCGCCTTCGCCATATCCACCTGATCGGGCTTGAGGGCCAGCATCATCGAGGTTTCCATTTCGCCGGCATGAATGCCGAAACGGTGCTCATGCGCGCTGAACCGGTCTGCCACCGACGCCCCGTTGTCGTCCCTGAGCGGCAGGTTGAACGAGTTGACGCTGTACACCAGCATGCCCAGGCGGGTGCGCAGGTCACGCGCCACCACATCCAGCAGCCCCACATTGCCGCCGTGCGCATTGAGCAGCACCAGCTTTTTCACGCCCGTGGCAGCCACCGACTCGGCCAGCTCGGTCCAGAGCCGGATCACGGTTTCGGCCTTGAGTGTCAGCGTGCCGGCAAAACGGGTGTGTTCCGGACTGAAACCAATGCCCTGGGTGGGTAAAAAAAGCAGCGGCAGGTTGGCAGGCAAATGCGGCAACGTGGCCGCCACCACGCCATCAACCAGCGTGGTGTCGACGTTGAGCGGCAGGTGCGGGCCATGCTGCTCTGTGGCGGCCACGGGCAGTACCGCGATGCAGCGTGCAAGGTCAAGCCGCGCAAAGTCGGGGCTTTTCAGGTCGGCCCAGAAACGCGGCAGGGCAGAAGGGGCAGTCGTGGCGATGTTCATGCGCGTATTGTCAGCGCGCATGCCTGCCACGGCAAAAAGCAGCGCCACTTCGGCACAAGCACGCCTGCCAGACTTCGCCATGACGAATCAGACGCCGTCACGCGCGGTTTTGGGGCGCCACTGCGGCAGATGGCTTGGATTTATTTGACCATCAGCACTGGAACGGGTGACTGATGGATCACCGCCTGGGCGACCGAGCCGAGGAACAGGTTGCCCATCGCGCCCATGCCGCGTGTGCCCATGACGATCTGGTCAACCTGCCGGTCTTTTGCGACCCGCACGATCTCATTGGCAATGACGCCATAGGCACGAACGGGCTCACCCATCTGGAGCCCCGCAGCCTTGGCCGTCTCCATCGCCAGGTTCAGGATGACGTTTTGCTGAATCACCTGTTCGGCTTCGATTTTCTGGATGATCGCCGCGCTGTAGCCTCCATAAAACAGCGGCTCGGGACTGACACACAGCAAGGTGGCCTCCAGTTCCAGCGAAGCGCGGGCCATGTTGCCAACCGCCACAATGGCCCGGTCTGCGTGTTCGGATCCATCCACCGCAATCAAAATTTTCAGCATGCCGTACTCCTGCTTTTATGGGTATGGGAATTAAAAAAACTAGGCCTGCCCTTCAATCAGGCAGTTGTAAGACCGTTGACGCAGCGTCATACACACAAGAGCCACCGAACTCAGGCAAGCGTTTTGCGAAAATTCTCGACGCCGCTCCTGAGTTTTTTAAGAGAGCGACTGAACGTTTCTTTCACTTGAATCCACGATGCCAGCGTGGCCGTTTGTACTGCCGCCAGACGCGCCTGCGCTTCGTCCATGTCAGCTTCAAGCTTTTTGACTTCATCGGTCAGCCGGGCTTTGGTGGCTGCGCCAGAAACTTCGGCCTTTCCCCTGAATTCCGTGATCGTCAACTTCAGTGCATCCAGGTCTTTTTGCGCAGCTTGCGCAAACGCCGTACGCTCGCCCTCCTGCGGACCCGCCTGGTCCGCAGTTGCCGACGGCTTTTGCAATTCCGGCAGCGGCGGCCGGAACTTGTCACACGAAACACCCGAAATGGCAGCAAGCAAGACCAGCCCTGCCAGCAACAAAGGTTTTTTCATGAAGACTCCTTCGCTCAGAAGATGACAACCTGAATCTAGCCTCGTCCCGGCTCCAGCCTTTGCGATACATCAACGCGTAGCAAGTTGGCACCAACAATCACCAAGAAGGGCGTCATCGCCATGGTTTGATTTTTTTGAAAGCCACCCGCATCGGCTGCGCCACCCTCTTCAAGACCGGCGGCATCAGAAAGAACAGGGTGCAGGCGAAAAGCCAACCGTTCACCAGATCAGGCCGCCGCCGCCGCTTTCTGAATGGCTTCGTGGTGCGTTTGCTGGCTGAGATGCCGTTCCTGCCGCTCGGACCGGCGCTTGCCCGCCCCGACCGGCAAGGCCGAACGCTCGGCGCGCAACAGTTCTGCCAGACATTGCGGCCGGCCGCGCGCACCGCTGGCGCGGTAGTCGGCCAGCAAGGCGGCGAGGACCACGTCTTCGCTCAACCCGCGCACCGCGGTCAGGTGCTCAAACAGAACATCCACCAGCTTTTCCAGCGCAAACGCGTGGGTCTTGGCGGTGGTGCGCCAAAGCCAGTCGCTGAAGGCCAGGAAATGCCCGAATGCCGAGCCCGCCGAATCCGCGCCATCACGCAGCAGCAAACGCAATGCCGCACAAAACCGGCCCGAATTGGCCACCATTTCCCAATAGCGCGCAAAGCGCTGGATGCGCTGCATCGTCGCAAAGT
>JBBSRS010000083.1:0-8743 GCA_038242795.1 Burkholderiales bacterium | reverse complement strand
TTTGCCGACTACCGCTTGGACAACGTCGCCGGCCATATCTACCAGTTCATCTGGGACGAGTTTTGCGACTGGTACCTGGAAATCGCCAAGGTGCAAATCCAGCAAGGCAACGACGCGCAAAAACGCGCCACGCGCCGCACGCTGATCCGCACACTGGAGGGCATTTTGCGGCTGGCGCACCCGCTGATTCCTTTCATCACCGAGGAACTGTGGCAAAAGGTCGCGCCCGTGGCCGGCAAGGCCGGGCCGTTCATCGGCCAGGCGCCCTACCCGCAAAGCCAGCCCGAAAAAATCGACCCGCAGGCCGAAGCGCATGTCGCCAAGCTGAAAACACTGGTCGATGCCTGCCGCAACCTGCGCGGCGAAATGAAGGTGTCGCCCGCCACACGGCTGCCGCTGCTGGTCGTGGGGGATGACGCCTTCGTCAACGCCGTGGCACCCGTGCTCAGGTCGCTGGCCAAGCTCAGCGAGGTCAAGCTGTTCGCCACCGAGGCCGAATGGGTCGCTGCCGCCGAAACCGCGCCTGTGGCCGTGGTTGGCGATGCGCGCGTCTGCCTCTACATGGAAGTCGATGTGGCCGCCGAAAAAGCGCGTTTGGGCAAGGAAGCGGCACGGCTTGAAGGCGAACTGGTCAAGGTGCAGGCCAAGCTGGCCAACGAGACTTTTGTGGCCAAGGTGCCGCCCGCCGTCCTGGAAACGGAACGCAGGCGGCTCACGGAATTCACCAGCACGCTGGCGAAGATTTGCGAGCAGCTGGCGCGGCTCAAATAAGGCAGCACCGCATCACCCTTCTTTGCTTTTGACGGGGTTGGCTCAGGCCACTCCGGGACATAGTCTGACACCTGCCAACCCTTCAAAACCCGACAATCGGTCCTTAATTTTTCAAGAAACGTCCATGCAAAAACCCATCCTGAGAAAAGCTGTATTTCCCGTTGCCGGCCTCGGAACCCGCTTTCTGCCTGCCACCAAGGCCAGCCCCAAGGAAATGCTGCCCATCGTGGACAAGCCGCTGATCCAGTACGCCGTGGAAGAAGCCTACTCGGCTGGCATCCGGGACATGATTTTCGTGACAGGCCGGAACAAGCGCGCCATCGAGGACCATTTCGACACGGCGTACGAGCTGGAAACCGAGCTGGAAAAAGCCGGCAAGCATGAACTGCTGGCACTGGTGCGTTCGGTCCAGCCCGACGACATGACCGTTGCCTTTGTCCGCCAGCCCCGCTCGCTGGGCCTGGGCCATGCCGTGCTGTGCGCCGAACACCTGGTGGGAGACGAGCCGTTTGCCGTCCTGCTGGCAGACGACCTGATGGTCGGCCCGCCAGGCGGGGTGTCGGTGATGGCGCAGATGGCCGAGCAGTTCCGGGAACTTCAGCAGTCGGTGCTGGCGGTGCAGGAAGTGCCGGCCGAGCACACCCGGCGCTACGGCATCGTGGCCGGTGAAATGGCCGGCGAGCGCCTGATGAAGGTCAGCCACATGGTCGAAAAACCCGCCCCCGAGGTCGCCCCTTCACGCATGGCTGTGGCGGGCAGGTACATTTTGACGCCAGCCGTTTTCGACCAGATCCGCAACCAGCCCCAGGGTGCAGGCGGCGAAATCCAGCTCACCGACGGCATTGCCGGACTGATGCAGCATGAAAGTGTCTACGCGTTCCAGTACCTGGGCAAACGCTACGACTGCGGCAGCAAGGAAGGTTTCCTGGAAGCCACGGTGGAGCTTGCCTTGCAGCACCCCGAAGTCGGCGTGTATTTCAGGAACTACCTGGACCATCTGCAGATCGGCTGGTCGGGCAAGGAGCGCCGGGCTGAAAACCTGAAAAGGTAATGGCACGGTGCCTGGTCCAGTCCGGGTTCAAAGCGCGAACCAGACCACAAGCCTGTGGCCCACTGGCTTGAGGACAGACCCGAATCAGCGACGCTTGAGAACGTGGATGTATTCGTTGCCCAGGGTTTTCTGGTCCACCAGGTCGTTCCCGGTCTGCTTGGCAAACGCCTGAAAGTCACGGGCCGATCCGGCATCGGTGGACACCACGCGCAGCAGCTGGCCGCTGGCCATGTCGACCAATGCTTTCTTGGCCTTCAGGATGGGCAGCGGACAGTTCAGGCCGCGCGTGTCGAGTTCTTTGTCGATGTTCATAAATTTCCTTGTGGCCAAACCCTGATTTTCACGCAGGAAACACACCAGTGGACAGGTAGCGGTCGCCCCGGTCGCAAACGATGAACACAATGACCGCATCCTTCACGGTTTTGGCGATGTTTTGCGCCACCCAGCAGGCGCCGGCAGCCGAGATGCCGGCAAAAATGCCTTCCTCGCGCGCCAGCCGCCGGCACATGTCTTCGGCATCCTGCTGGCTGACCAGAACCAGTTCATCGACATGGCGCGGGTCGTAGATCTTGGGCATGTAGGCTTCGGGCCATTTGCGAATGCCCGGAATGCGCGAACCTTCGCTTGGCTGCGCGCCGATGATCCGGATCGCCGGGTTTCTTTCCTTCAGGTAACGCGACACGCCGGTGATGGTGCCGGTGGTGCCCATGGCGCTGACGAAATGCGTCACCGTGCCGGCGGTGTCGTTCCAGATTTCAGGGCCGGTGGTCTCGTAATGGACACGAGGGTTGTCGGGGCTTGAAAACTGGTCCAGCATCCGGCCCTTGCCTTCTTGCTGCATCCGTTCGGCCAGATCGCGCGAGTACTCGATGCCGGCGCTTTTCGGCGTCAGGATCAACTCGGCGCCAAAAGCCTTCATGGTCTGCGCACGCTCGATGCTCAGGTCCTCCGGCATGATCAAAATCATGCGGTAGCCCTTGATCGCGGCGGCCATGGCCAGCGCAATGCCGGTGTTGCCAGACGTGGCTTCGATCACTGTATCCCCTGCCTGGATCTCGCCACGCGCCTCAGCGCCCTGAATCATGGCCAGTGCCGGCCGGTCCTTGACCGACCCGGCCGGGTTGTTGCCCTCCAGCTTGCCCAGGACGATGTTGCCGCGTACGGTGTTTTCGGCAGCGGCGATTCGCTGCAATGCGACCAGCGGTGTTTTTCCGATGGCGTCTTCAATCGTTGGAAATTTCATAGCCCGCTACTGTGCCATAATTTCGTTCTAAACTTTTACCGCCCGGGTGGTGAAATTGGTAGACGCAGGGGACTCAAAATCCCCCTCCGAAAGGAGTGCCGGTTCGATTCCGGCCCCGGGCACCATTGGCAAGGCCGCACAGTTTCAAAAAAACGTGCGGCCTTTTTGTTGGCATTTCCTCAGAGCCGCATGGGCATCAGCCGCATCCACAGCACAAATGTGGCAGCCCCCGCAATCGTCCAGGCAAAATTTTCAGCATCGGCGCCCTGTCCGGTGAAATGCAGATACATCTCCTTGGCAAAGCCCAGTCCCACTGGCGTCAGGGCCGCAGCGATGACGCCGAATGGCGAGGCCAGTGCAGCGCAAGCCATGCCGGAGAAAAAATGCAGTGTTTTTGTTTTGGGCAGCATGGTGGATATGTCTCTTCAGACGCATCATAGGTGGTCAGTCAGCCTGACCAGGGCACCCTTAACGCGCGGACGGCTGGCGCTGCCGAACCATCGCTTGCCGACCACCAGGATGGCTGCCTCCAAAATGGCTTTCATCATGTCGACGCCCGGATCCCACAAGCGCGCATGAGGGTCAAGTGAAAAAAATGAACCGCCTTGGCGAACAGCCCCAGGCTTGGCGCCAGCAACGGTATTCACCGAGCCAAAATGGTTGGCGGCCGCATCAGCAGCAGAAGCGACATGCCGCAATAGACCTCGAAATGCGGTAGGGCTGGAACCAAAAGGACTTCATCCGTCGCACGTTCATTCGGTGCTGTTTTTCAATAACCCGGGCCATGGGCATCAGGAATCACAAAGCCACTTTCACGAACCGGCACGCAGCCTGCCCATGGCCTGCGCCAGTTGCCCGGCGCCCCATCCCAAAGCCAGGCCTGCGCCATCGGCCACAAGGTCATGCCAATCCGCAGAGCGGCTGGGTGTGAAGGACTGCAACACTTCGATCAGCGCACCATAGGCCAGCAGGCCCGCCAGCACCGCCAGGGTCCGGCCCGGATAGGCACGGCGCCCCAACAGCGCCATGACGGAAAATGCCAACAGGTGGTTGGATTTGTCCCAGCCCGTGCTGGGGATGGGCACGTCCGTTGGCATCAGTGCCAGCACCAGCACGGCCAACACACACGTGCCAAATGCCAACCGCCAGACCAGCAAAGTGAACGCCCGGCTGGGTTGCGGTTTGAACGCAGTGTTTGATTTATTCATTTTTTCGAGTGCATTTCCCTGGAGGCCTTTGAATTCGGATTCCATTTCATCATGTGCTTTGGCTTGAAAATTCATTCAAGCGATGGGTTCAAATATCTTTCCCATGCCCATACAGTGTCAATTCAACGCCTATTTCAATCAGAATACCTGGAAGTTGTTGAGAACCTGTCCGTTTTGCAAACTTATTCGCAAACCTGTCCCGTGTCACCGCACGGGCCGGAAAGCGTGCCGCCAAGATCACTGGTTTCAAGTTTTGGCCGTGTGGTGTTACGTAGTTGCATATCAGGCCTAAAGAATGGCTTTGCGTTGTACATAAAACAAGTTGCTTCCTATAAAAACAGGATGCAATCCGTAGATCGATCATCAGCTATATGGCCAATGCAAGAGAAAGATTTCGTTTATCGACGTTCATGTTATTTAAAAACAATTAAATAAATTAATTTCTTAGCGCTTTCAGGATATAAAAAATCAATCAAGAAATAATTATTTTTATAACAAATAGTTCTTATAACAAATATTTTTTAATCAATTGATATATAAATTATTTATTTAATAATATTGTTCAACTCTAAAATCAAACACCATGGAACCCACTATCACGCAAGCTGTCAAGCAAATCATCGTCTTGACCGTTGGTTTATCAAGGGATGCGCTTCATATTTATGTCGGCCTGGCTGTCTTGCTGGTCATGGCACTTGTTCTGCGAAGGCCCCTGTCTTCACTGATTCCAGTGAGCATCGTTTTTCTTGTTGCAATCATCGGAGAAGTTGTTGATATGCGTGACGACCTGGTCACCATTGGCTACTGGAGGTTGGGCGGTAGCGTGCACGATGTGGTGAATACCGTATTTTGGCCCACGGTGCTCACCTTATTCCACAAGGCAAGTCTCATATTTCGCCTTAGGAAAGTTGACATTGCCTGACGAATTTTCGTCAAACCCAGACTTCGCATCGAACAGGCTTAAAAGACAAACTACAAAAGGAGATGCGATGCAGATTCAACAAACCTTGCTTGATTGCCTGGCAGACATGTCATTCGCGCCCGACGAGCTGCGACCACGCAGGTATTCCGTGGAAGGATCTGCCCGAGAGGTTTGGCGACTTGGAACTTGTGCACTTGCGCCACGCCATCCAGGCTGGATTAAGGGCATGGGCAAAAATCCTGGCTGTATTCAAAAACTGATCCCTCGCCACTTCATCCAGGGACCAAACACCGAGTGCGCCTTGAAATAACAGGTCGTCAGGATAATTTGCGCAGCGTTGACCCCTCCAAAAGTGCGAACATGCATTACTCGACACTCGAAATACACAACACCATGGGCAACTTTCTGGTCACATTGCAGTTCGCTCTGCTTTTGGTCTTGGCAGCATTGGCCGCGCCCAAAGTTGTGCGTGGCGACATTTCCGTTGCAGCCTTCGTTCTGGCAGGGGCTTCCCTTGTGCTCGCCGTCTGGACGCTTGCCCACAACAGGCCGGGCAATTTCAACATCCGCCCTGTCCCCAAAGCGCATGGTCACCTGATCACAACCGGCCCATACCGGTGGATTCGTCATCCGATGTACACCTCGGTGCTTTTGGGCGCGGCTGCGCTGGCGTGGACATCGAGTCCTCTGGTCGGATGGGCCACATGGTTGACGCTGGCAGCATTGCTGTTCGTGAAATCAACGCTCGAGGAGCGCTGGATGCATGAGAAACATGGCGGATATGCCGCCTACAGGCTGTCGAGCAAACGCTTTTTGCCTTGGCTTTTTTAAAATTCAAACAGTTCAATACACCGATCCCGGCTGAAGCAAATTGAGCGTCATGGGATCGGGCTTGCCATTGAAGAAACGCTCCAGCGTCTGAGTGAAGACCCGCTCCTCCGGGGCGACCTGTGCAAACAATGTCATGCATGACCTCAACTTGAGGTCGTCGGGTGAGCCGAAAATTTCCTGGGCGGTTTTGTGTTGAACAGCCAAAACAAGCTGCACGCAATTTTTCAAACGCTTGCCAAGCACGGGATGCTGCCAATAGGCAAGCGCTTCATCTCTGGACTCAATACCAAAATGTTTGGCGATGCTGCTTCGGCCCAGGGCCTTGAGCTGGGGAAAAACAAACCACATCCAATGGCTGGTCTTGTGGCCCGCCGTCAGTTCCTGACAGACCGAAACATAGACCCGGTCTTGCGCCTCCACAAACCGCTGCTGACCTTGTGATGTCAAGTTAATGTCCATGCTCTTTTCCCATTCAAAGCCAAACACTGGCACTGGCTCAGTAGCCACACGGCACCTGCCTCCTGGCCGTTGGAGTTCAGTTCGGTCGAACCCTGAATGCACAACCGTCTCATGGGCGGTCGACCGGCGCATGGCGCACTCTGTGTACTTGATTAAGACAGCCTGCCATTTTGCCCGCTTCGAAATTGAAAAATGGTTGCGCTCCAGGGGTGCCTCGCAGTCCCCTTGAGGCTGTGGAACGCTGCCGCCACCAGCGCGCTGGAGAACCAGGCCGGCATCGGCAAACTCCAGCAGTGGCCGGGCACACGCCCCTATCAGCACCATGCGAGAGTATGTACAGCGTATCCCGAACCCTGACGACGAGCCTACCTTCGGAATTGCCTGCAGCTGATCGACTTGTTCGCGTGGCAGCAGTGGTTTGCGCGACTTCGCGTTTTGGGCCCTTTTTCCATCCCTGGCAAATCGCGATCCATGCAAATTTTGCGGCAGGATTGGCTGTTCAAAACATCAGTGTGAATTCACTCTCCAAGCTGCTGGCTAATGCACACCAGGGCGCTGCATCAGTTTTGGTGGGTATGGAACCGCGCAATGCCGACGTGTTGGTCTGGGATGAAAACCGACGGTGCCGTTGTCCCCACAACTAAATGAAACGGGGAGCCCAGGCGGCCCCTATCACCACGCCAGCCGTCAGCATCAACCCGATGGCCATCCGCAGGCGCACGCGACGTTTCACACGGGTTCTGTGATCGCGGTACTCCCGGTAATCGCGGTTATCCCAATTGGCATGGCGGCTGAGAAATAACATGGCACTCCCTTTTCTCCATGCAGTTTCGCCAATCCAGCGCTTATTCCCAATCACTCCTATGGGGTACTTGCGAGTGGGGATGTTCCCAGGCATTCGAAGCCCGCCCCTCAATAACGCCACTCACGAGATGGCACTTTTTGGGTGAAATAAGACAATTCCAACGCATCAGTTTCGAAGCGCAAATAAAGTAACAAATTAATTTTTATATTATAAAAATGTATATTTTTTGTTTTTATGCATCAATATGTCAATAAATGTTATTCAAAGCACTCATTAATTAACAAAAACCCTCCTGCGTCTTATATGGCATCCGGCAAGTTGTTACAAAACATGTCTGTCATCAAAGAAAGGTGGAGGAAACATCAGGGATTGATCATGGAAACTCAAAACGAATTCGAGACAGTGTCGGAATTTTTAACAACCAGTGGCTCTGCGCCCACGAATCACTTTTTGACACCCCACCGTGCCTTCCCCTGCGGCTGGCCTGAATTCCTGACCGGCCAGACGGCGCAACCGGTTCGCGTCCTGCTGATCGACGACGATCCCCATATGAGCCGGGTGATTGCGCACGAACTGCTGGGAGATTTGCGGATCAACCTGCTGGGAGAAGGCCGCAGCGTGCGGGATGGGCGCCGCCTGATCAGCGAGCATGAATTTGACGTGATGCTGGTGGACCTCAATCTGGGCGACGGCACGGGTTTCGAGCTAATTGAGCGGATGAAAATCGTGCGTCCCTTGGCCGAAGCGGTGGTCATCTCGGCCATGGAAGATGAGCAGCATGCCCTGCATGCCTTCGAACTCGGCGCCACGGGCTACCTGGTGAAAAACTCCTGGTTTGGCAGCTTTTCCCAAGCGGTGCTGCAGGTGGTCAACGGGGGCGCTTCGATCACCCCCAACCTGGCGCGCAGGCTGCTGAGCAAGTTCGAGCATTCACAGGCCAGTGGCCAGGCCCCGCGCGAAAGCAGAGGCCAGGACAAGCTGACCGAGCGCGAAAAGGCTGTCCTCAAGCTGGTTGCCTCGGGCTATACCAGCACTGCAATTGGGACACAGCTGTTCATCAGCGGGCAGACGGTGAACTCGCACATCAAGAACATTTACCGCAAGCTCGATGTGCGCAACCGCGCCCAGGCGGTCAGCTTTGCAACAAATCGAGGGCTTTTGAATTAGCTTGGGTGTCACGCCATGTCTGCGGCAGGGCCGTTGTGGCGGCCCGTGCAATTTCAGGGCCGTGGCGGCATTAGCATGCTTTGGGATAGAGCCAGCACCTGTGCCAACGGTCGTCAGCTTGACACTGAAATACCGGTCCAGAAAAAATTTCGTTTTCTCCTGCTTCTTCGGCTTATAAAGAAAAAGTGAAGGCTATATGGGTGCGGCAAAGACTGGCGCCTCGGGGCCAGTTCCAAGGCTTCCTGGAAAATCTTCTTTTATATACGGTCCACTTTGCGCTCACTCA